>JBLRXB010000009.1:0-23206 GCA_047920915.1 Kiritimatiellia bacterium | reverse complement strand
CGGACCGCGTTCCAGCGCCAGTCGCAAGAGTGAACCGGACTGGCAATTTTTGGAAATAAGAATCGCCGTGCTGGTGTTGTCCGGATTTTGCATTGCAAGATTAGCAGCCATAAACAGATGCAAAGGCGTCGATATAAAATAAAAGTCATTCATGCGATCCCTGCCACATCATCAAACATCTTTTCAAGGCGCACCTTGGCCATCTGGGAAAACGCAACAATATCAGGCGCAATGCTAGCATACCCATCTTCAGCCCCCCGCAACTTTGCCGCCAGATTCGCAATATCCCCTTGCTCTATCATGTGCTGCCCCGGCACAAGACCAACCTCCTCGAGCAAGGATTCACTCTTGTGGGAATTCGATGCCACCGCAACAAAAGGCACCCCCTGCTGCAACGCAAAACATAATGCATGATACCGTGCCGTACAAATGGCCTGGCAAGACGCAATTTTCTGCAACAATACCGAAATATCATCCATGGCATACGCAAGCGATCGATAGCGCGGCGGAACCCGCACCCCCAACCTCCGGTCAAGCAGCGGATACAACTGATACTTGAAAACCTTATGCCAATCCTTACTGCCGCGCCGATATCGCAATGATTTCGTAAATAACGGAATAACATCGATTTCACGTGTATTCTTGCGCAGCAACAAGGCCGCATCCGTCCACGCCGAAAGGACCGAATCCGTGCACAAATATCCCTTGCGGGGCAAATCCGGAAACGTAGGATAATCATAAAACGTCAAATCCGGGGCATATTGCGCATCAATCCCCATCGAGCGAAGCTGCTCCTGGCTCCGCCGATCACGAGTGTAAATAACGGCAAACGTTTCGAGCAATGGGCGCCATACCACGGGATCATTATCTTGCCAGACAGCATTGAGAAGAACCAGTTTGTGCGTGGGCGCAAGAGATTGACAAATGCCCAGGATCCGCTGGGTATTGCGACTGTTATGATGCAGCGATCCCTCCCCGTTAACAACAACGTATCGTGCTGCGCGCACGGCCCGGCGCTGGTGGCGCAGATGCGAGGCACATGCACTCACGGGCAATGACCCCGTGCAATGCCAGCCACGAGCCGACAAACCCGCTGCAAGGTTCCGGATTACACTAAGACCGCCAAAATGATTATCAAAGCGCGTGTCGTTCACCAGAAAATAAGTTCGGGACGCATCCATCTTCACTCCTGCAAACGACGGATCTTGCTTCGAATCCGGGAAAGCACACTACCCTTCTGATAGCGACCTTTTTCAATGTGCCGGATCTGATACACGCCCGGCACATCAATAGGTTGCCCCTGCGTTCCGACCAACCAGCGGAAGGCGCGATCTTCATAACACTTGCACCAGTGGGTCGCCGGTGTCTGATACAAGGAAATACCATCGCAATACCCAATTGCGCGCGCCACATCCCCATGAATAATCTGGTACGCTCCCTTGGCGCGGTCCCGCGCGTGCAGATGAAAAACGGATGTGTCGATATCTACGAGCTTCCTTTCACGCCCCCCTTGCAGCAATGCACTTGAGCTTGCCAGCATCTCCGTGGTCCTTTCCTGACGCGGAAAAACCAGCACATCACGCCGTCCACGCAACACATCCGCGAGTGTATCCAGACACCCTTCGTGGAAGAGAATATCACAATCGGCCATCCAGACCCAATCGGCCTTTGTCGACAATGCGGCCCGGTTGCGGCCAATCCCCCGCCGAAACAATTCACCTTCGGACAGGGCTTGCCAATTCCACGTCACATTGGCGACCTGATGCTGACCGATAAAACCCAGCAGATCACAAGTGTCCACATCGGACTCCGCGTAAAAGACAGTCACAATCACGCTGCCTTTTGTCGGCGGGTAAAGCACAAACGAACTGAGCTGATAGGCCAGCATATGAGAATATTGCCAACAATGACTGACAATTTCCAGTGTGGGGAAAACTGGCGAGGGTTTACGATCCGCTTCGCCGGGCAACGGCGCCCTGAATCGCGCTGGCGAAACCAAACCGCTTGCAGCCAAACGAAAAAAAAGCGCACGCGGTTTGTGGTGCAGCGCGCGCGGATCATATGTAACATCTCTTGCCATGATCGTATATCCCTGTCCTTATTCCCTGACGGCAGACTCCGGTAGCTTTAGCGTCGCCGCGCTCAGGTTTTCACCCGATACCCGCCATTCGCAACCGCCCCGGGAAGCATCCATCGCAATGGGGATTCGTGCACATCCCGCTGCCACCAATATTTCACCGGAGCGATAAGGAAACGCGCGTGCGCCGCCTTGCCCCTCCCATGCAACAGGCCCATTCCAATTTCTAACAAGATGCCCAGCTTCATCAAGCACTTCAAGTCGTAATGTTTCAGGTACCCCTGGCTGCTGATACAAGCGCAGCTGCACGGCAGGGCCATATGACGCGATCACATCGCTGATACCATCCACGCCAACAGCAACCGCCGATAAACAGCCCGGCACAAAAGGAACCTCCAACACATGATGTCCGCGACCATCAAATGTGGCTACCGTCTGATCATTGACCCGAACTTCCGCGCGCGCAACACTCATAAAAAGATCAACGCGTCGCTGAACATTGGCACCATCGACACCAGTCTGCCAATCAGTAGCTAGCTTCACAAAAGGAACACTGCTGTAGCGCGCGCGCAACCAGTACGCGGCAAGCTTTGGCTCCCGCCAAGCATCTACCACACCGGAATAACGCAAGTAACGCGATTTTCGCAAGGTGGCATAATCAGCCAGACACCATATCGCGAATCCCGCCACATACGGTACCGCCTCGATGCGCGGTAAATCCTGCGCCAATTGATCAACCTGTGCGCGCTCGGCCTCCAGATCCCCTCTCTGCGCATCGGGCCAATTCGAACACTCACTTACAACAACATTATGCAGCCGTGATGCATCCCGGCCTTCCGCCAACGCATCCAACTCATAGTTGCAGCCCCAAACATCCGGGATCCCGATCGTTCCTTTTCGCCGCGCACGATACAAATGATTCTCGGCATATGTCACCGGCCGCACCGGGTCTAACTCCCTGGCCAGCGCACGCAGCTCCAGAAAAGCCTTCCGGTGGCGGCCCTCGTTCCCCATACCCCACAGAATGACCGCAGGATGATGCCGATCACGCCGGATCATACCCGCAAACTGCTGCTTGGCTTTGCGCAACCACGAACCACCACGAACACTCTTCCAACTCGCCAATTCGGCATAGACCAAAATGCCCATCTCATCGCAAGCATCCAGAAAATCCGGGCTTTGCGGATAATGCGACAAACGCACGAAATTCAATCCCATGTCTCGAATCGCAGCAGCATCCGCCCGATGCTGCTCCTTGGATAGCGCACTCCCGCAACCCGGCATATTCTCGTGACGGTTGCACCCCCGCAACATCAGCCGTTCGCCATTGAGAAAAAAGCCCGCACCCTCACGAAACTCCGCCGTACGAAAACCAATCCGCCGCTGAATAACGTCTACGGGGTTGTCATTGACTCGCAGCGTTGCCCGAAAATCATACAAATGCGGCGATGGGTCCGACCATAGTTGCGCATCCGGTGCCAGCAACGTCCCCGCAACTTGCACCCGTGCCCCTGCTGCGACATCTTGCGGAATACAGATTTGAGCAGCAGCCTTGGACCCATCACGTGCATGGAGTGAAAAGGTCACGTCTGCACGCACGGGCTGCTGACCACGGTTCACCAAATAAGTGCTAGCACGAACAAGCGGAGATTCACCAGCAACCGCCTCGACACCAAAATCATCAGCTTCCAGATAGCAATTAGCACTCGTCTCCAACCAGACCCTGCCAGTAAGACCGCCATGCAGTAAAAAATCCGGGTGGCGGATGCCTGGTAATTCCCGACTTCCACAACGATTCGTTATCTGGCAAACAACATGATTTTCATTGCCATATCGAAGAAAATCCCCAACCGGCAGACGAAACCCCAGAAACTGACCGTTTATCCGCCCAACCAACCGGTTGTTCAGCCATACCTTTCCGGTGCCATAAAAACCCTCCGCGCATAACCACACCTGACCATCACGAAGCGCCGCCGGATACACAAATTGCCGCTGATAACTTCCGGTTCCCTGGTAGTAGCGCACCCCGTGCTGAAAGGTATCCGTCATATTCCAACTGTGCGGCAACGATACAAGCTCGCTACCTGAAGCATCTTGGCCATGCCGCCCGCACCGGTTCACACGGCCGCGCGTAAAGGCCCAGCCAGACGATAAATCCATTCGCTCGCGAAGCAATACGTTGCCGTTATCGAACATAACCAACCCTTGCAATGAATGACGGATTCAACCAAAAAAACGAAAAAGCCGCCCCGTTTTACGGAGCGGCCTTAGAGTCATAAAATTCCCATTAGAATGTGTAGCGCACACCACCACTGATGAACAAATCATCGATCAGGGCTAATTCACCATAGAACGACAACTGAGCATCCATCGCATAAATTGCGCCACCCGCTATCGCCAACTCTGTTTCTGTGTCGGAGTACGAATGACGAATACCACCACCAGATCCTTTAGATTCTAATTTCTGGTAGCTCAATCCACCAAACCCATAAACCGTGAGATGCTGATCGATCGCTTTACTACCCAGCGCGCCAACCGTTATGGTCATCAGATCCAATTCCCACTTTTCACCAAAATAGGACTCACTGAAACTCACCATTCCAAGCGCGCCGCGTATGGCCAAATCAAAATCCAATCCAAGATCCAGCACATATTTGCCACCAAACTGGAAATAGGGTTCTGAATCCCAACCATCAGGATCAGCCAGACCGGCTCCGCCAAAAACAGAAATACGATCATTCACGCCATACGAGAAACGGCCACCATACATCATCCAATCGCTTTCCAACGTAACACCGCCCGATACGCGCATTTCACCCGCTTGGGATGTTGCATCTTCAGCAATGGGGAGGCTCAACACAGCCATGGCGGGAACCGCCAATACACTCATCAGAACAGCTATCATACACTTTTTCATTCTTCCTCCAGCAGTTAGACCATACTTGTTTGTGACAAAAAGACAGCGACAACTCTTCTCTCTTTATGCACCCCCTTTCTCACAACTGAAGACACATACAAAAAGTCATACAAAATATGGCGACAACAAGTACAAACTTGATACAAATGCCACATCAATACTGACACGAAGCGTCTTGCTTCACGTTTATCGAAATCCCATGCCCCTGTCAAAAGAAAACATAATGTGCAAAAAGGTCTTAACAGCTATATAACGAAGCGATACGCGTTATCAAACAAGCGTTGCCAAGGCCCTATGTCACCCGCACAGTAATCGGCAGGGCGGTACGACAACTGAACCGAACGGAACCCCCGCTCAGGGTGCGGCATCATGATCGTCACGCGCCCATCATCTGTCGTCACCCCCGTGAGGCCATCGACGGAGCCATTCGGGTTCCACGGATAGCGCGTCGTCGGATTCCCGGCATGATCCACATAATGCAGCGCGTTAAGCCCGTTGTTCACCAAATCCTCCGCACTGCCCGTTTCCGTGAAGTTTGCAAATCCCTCGCCATGTGCCACCGCAATGCCGATACGCGAGCCCTCCATGCCACGCAGCAAGACCGATGGCGAAGGTTTGATAGCAACCGTCACATAGCGTGCCTCAAACTGCGCGCTCTGATTCGCCGTAAAGCGCGGCCAATCGGTTGCGCCGGGAATGATATCCTTCAACTGCGCAACCATCTGGCAACCATTACACACACCAAGGGTAAACGTGTCGGACCGCGCAAAAAAGCGGGCAAACATCTCGCGCAGCTTTTCGTTATAGAGAATCGAACCTGCCCAACCGGAACCAGCCCCCAGAACATCCCCATACGAAAAACCACCACAGGCGACCAAACCTGTAAAATCACGCAGATCCACGCGCCCGGCAAGCAAATCACTCATATGTACATCATGACAATCGAAACCAGCCCGCGTAAAGGCGGCCGCCATTTCAATCTGGCCATTTACACCTTGCTCGCGCAGTACCGCCAAAGGCGGCCTTGTCATAACTACGGGCCGATCTTCCGGATCGTAACGCAACGCAAACTGCATGCCGGGATCATCCTCGTCTTTCAAAAGATCAAATTCCGACGCCGCACATACCGGATTATCACGCAATGACTGCATCCGCGCTGTTAAAGCGGACCACAGCTGATGCAACGATGCTAGGGAGCGATCCAGTACCTGCTTGTCTCCGAAGCTGATGCGTATCTGCTTATCCTTCGTGACCGCCCCAAGATGATGACAGCAATCTGCCAAACCGAACTGCCGGATGACCCCCTCCACACTCGGCACATTTGCCTCCGCCACTTGCAACACCATGCCAGGCTCTTCGCTGAACAATACGGCAAGCACATCCGTGCCCAGCAGCTCAAGATCAAGCTCCATACCCCGCCGACCGGCAAACGCCATTTCACACAATGCCACCGCGAGTCCACCGTCGGATCGATCGTGACACGCCAGCAAAAGCGCATCATCCACAAGCTCTTGCATCGCCCCGAAAAACCGTTTCAACAAATCGGGATCGTCCATATCCGGCGGACAATCTCCCACTTGATTATAGACCTGTGCCAATGCGGATCCACCTAAACGATTGCGCCCGCAACCAAGATCCAGCAGAAACAATTCAGAGCGACCCGCCTTCAGGTCCGGTGTCACAATCCGACGCGCATCATAGACGGGGGCAAAGGCACTTACAACCAGACTCAGCGGACCAATCACCTTGCGCTCACTACCATCAGCATCCTGCCAGACCGTGCGCATCGAAAGCGAATCCTTGCCAACCGGAATACTCACACCAAGGGCAGGGCAAAACTCCATACCGACGGCGCGTACTGTATCAAACAGGGCAGCATCTTCCCCCGCTTCACCACAGGCACACATCCAGTTGGCCGAGAGCTTCAAATTCTCGAGCTTGCCTATCGGTACGCCGGCAAGATTCGTGATGGCCTCGGTCACCGCCATGCGCCCTGAGGCGGGACCATCCAGCAAAGCCACATTCGTGCGCTCCCCCATCGCCATCGCTTGCCCATGATACGAGTCATAGGAAAGCAGCGTGACGGCCGCATCCGCAACTGGTGTTTGCCAGGGACCACACATCTGATCCCGCGCCACCATGCCTGTCACACTGCGATCGGTGATCGTAATCAAGAACGTTTTGTCGGCCACAGCGGGTAACTGCAAAACCCGCTCCAGCGCAGACTCAACCGGCACGCCCGCAAAGGAAAGCGGCACCGGACGGCTTGCCCCATGCGCAACCACTTTACGAAGCTTGGGCGGTTTGCCAAGAATCACTTCAAGATCCAGATCAATCGGACGATTTTCAAAATGCGCATCTTCCAATACCAGACGATTATCACCAGTCGCCCTGCCGATAACGGCTACCGGACAGCGCTCGCGCTCGCATAACGCCAGAAACGCTGCCAGCGAATCCTCCAAAACTGCCAGCACATAGCGCTCCTGCGCCTCACAGCACCAGATTTCCATCGGGCTCATGGAACGGTCTTCATTATGAATGTCGCGCAGTTGAAAGACACCACCGGTTTCCGCAATCAATTCAGGACACCCATTCGAAAGTCCGCCGGCACCGATATCATGAATACTCAGGATCGGATTGGCATCTTCCAATGCAATACAGGCATCAATCACCTCTTGACAGCGGCGCTCCATCTCCGCGTTGCCACGCTGCACGGAATCAAAATCGAGCTCGGCCGCATTACTGCCCGTGTCCATGCTCGAGGCGGCACCGCCCCCAAGCCCAATCCGCATCGCCGGCCCACCAATTTGAATAATGGCCGCACCTTGCGGAATCGCCCTCTTCTCGATATGCCGGCGCTTGATTACCCCCACACCACCGGCAGCCATAATCGGCTTATGGTACCCGCGACAACGATCCGCGTGCATATCTTCAAACGTTTTAAACAGACCGCAAAGTTGCGGGCGCCCGAACTCGTTACCAAAGGCAGCACCACCAATGGGCGCTTCCAACATGATATCCAGCGGCGTGGCCAGACGATCAGGAAAAGATCCTAAATCACGTTCCCACGGCATCACGTAACCAGGCACACGCAAATTCGACACCATGTATGCGGCAAGTCCCGCACGCGGTTTTCCCCCGATACCCGTGGCGCACTCATCACGAATCTCGCCACCAACGCCCGTCGCCGCACCAGGATAAGGGGCAATGGCCGTCGGGTGATTGTGCGTTTCTACCTTGATAAGCGTATCAACCTGTTCCTGCCGGAAAATATAACGCCGTGCATCACCGCTACGATCCACCTCGAACCAACTATCCGCAAAACCTTCCATCACACCAGCGTTATCCTTATAGGCGACCAATGTGTTTCCTGGATGCAGATTATGCGTATTACGAATCATGCCGAACAACGTTTCCTCCTGAGCCTCGCCATCAATCTCCCATTCGGCATTGAAGATCTTGTGCCGGCAGTGCTCTGAATTCACCTGCCCGAACATTACCAGCTCCGTGTCAGTCGGATTGCGACCCATCCGCGAATAGGCCCTGGCTAGATAAGCAATCTCCTCCTCGCGCAACGCCAATCCCATACAAACATTGGCTTCCCGCAGTGCCGCGAGCGGATCCGTTCCCAGTGCTACCGCACGGCCCGGCGCCGGTGCCGGATGCACAAACAAATCGTCGAGATCCGTATATACACCCTCAATCATCCGGTCGTGTAATAACCCCAGCACGGGCCGGGCAGCCTCCATGTCAGCAACACTGCCGTCCTGCAAGATCAATCGAAAATGCAAACCGCGCTCGATCCGGGCATAATCATGAATGCCGCAGTTCCGCAAAATATCCGTAGCCTTGGACGACCACGGCGAAATGGTTCCCTTGCGCGGGGTTACAACAAAACCATCAACCGGCGTAAAATACGAAGCGCCCCCGAGTAACTGCCGCACTTTGGGCATCGAGGCCGGATCCGCAGACCCGACCGGCTCGAGAAAATACAAGGCGTGCACCGCAAGCTCGCGCAACTGCGGCAATACCCCACATATCCGCTCCCGTAAACTTGCCAGCCGATAGGCCGGCAATGCATCACCACCGCGCAAACACTCCGGTTTCTTCATCACAATCCACCCCAATAAAAGGATTTATTCACTTTATCTACCCCTAAATCTTTCTGTCAAAACGCAGCAGAGCACATCCCAAGTCCCGCATCCCTTCTGTGTCTTTCTGTGTCTTCTGTGGTTCCCTCCAGCAGAGCACATCCGACAACATGCTGCGCCCTCCGCTACTCTGCGAGAGTCTCCCCGACACGCGACACTTTCTCTACCGAAACTGCCCGAGAAACCGCAAATCGTTTTCGTAAAGCATGCGTATATCCGGAATACCATACTTGATCATGGCAATGCGCTCAATGCCCATGCCAAAAGCATAGCCGCTAACACGTTCCGCATCATACCCCACCTTCGCAAACACACGCGGATCCACCATCCCTGCACCTGCGATCTCAATCCAGCCACTATGCTTGCAAACCCGGCAGCCCTTGCCGCCACAAACATGACAAGAGAAGTCGCACTCCACGCTCGGCTCGGTAAACGGAAAAAAGTGCGGACGGAAGCGCACCCGCACATCAGGCCCCATCATCTCACGCGCAAAATATGCCAGCGTCCCCTTCAGGTCAGCCAGCGAAACCTCCTCATCTACATACAGACCTTCAATCTGATGAAAATTCGCGCTGTGCGTGGCATCCGTCGTGTCTCTCCGGTAGCACCGTCCAGGGGTTATGATGCGGATGGGCGGCGGCTGCTGCTCCATAACACGAATCTGCACAGGTGATGTTTGCGTGCGAAGCAATAATCCCGGCTCCAGCCAGAACGTATCCTGCTCGCTCAAAGATGGATGATAATCAGGCGTATTCAGCGCATCAAAATTACGATATCCGGTCTCAATATCCGGTCCCTCGGCAACGGTAAAACCCAAGCGAGCGAAAATCCGCACAACCTCCTCGATAACCAGCGAAACGGGGTGCCTGCTACCGCGCGGATGGACCGTTCCCGGTAATGTCGGATCAAATGCCGGACCTGTTTGCGAGCCACCACCGGCAAGCGCAGCCGCCCGCGCAGCCAAAGCATCACCCTGCGCCTCTTTAAAACCATTTGCAGCTTGCCCGACAGCGGCACGCTGTTCCGGCGGCACATCCCGCAGTCCCTTCATAATCTCAGGCAGCGATCCCTTGCGCCCTAAATATTGAATGCGTACCGCCTCTAGTTCAGCAGCCGTATTGGCCGCAGCAACCTGCCCCAGCGCCTCTGCGCGCATCGCCAGTATCTTCTCCTCCATCACTATCCCCCATTCCACACGCGAGCAAAAAAAAAGGCCATCCCGAAAGATGGCCCTTTTTCTATACTGCTACGGCGACTATTGCAAGCCAGCCTTGGCGATTTCTACAATTGTCTTAAATCCCTCGGCATCATGAATCGCAATCTCGGAAAGCATTTTTCGATTCAATTGCACGTTCGCCTTGGTCAATCCTTCCGCAAAACGGCTGTACGTAATCTCATTTGCGCGGCAAGCGGCCGAGATCCGAACAATCCACAAATTACGGTAACTACGCTTTTTCAGCTTACGGTGAACGGTCGACATCACCATCGCGCGATCCACAGCCTCACTGGCCATACGAATCAGCTTGCTGCGCGAACCCCGGAACCCTTTGGCCCGATCTAATATCCGACTACGACGCTTGCGCGATGCCGGTGAATTTGTTGCTCTTGGCATGGTCTCTCCTCACTTCTATCAGGATGCAATCAATACGTGTAACCGACGCGTTTCCGGCTTGCTCAAAACGCCCGCCTTGCGCAGATTGCGCTTCCGTTTACGGGACTTCCCGCCCAGCAAATGGCCGGTGCCCGGCTTCGAAAACTTCATCTTCCCGCTGGCCGTTATGCGCACCCGCTTGGCCGCCGCTTTGTTCGTCTTTTTCTTTGGCATAATCAACCGCCTTCAATTCTTATGTAACGATTCTTTTCTCCCCCCCAGTGCTCAATAAAACCCAGAAACACCGGCACAAAACGTCTATACGTTGCATGGGAACGTGTGAATCTAACGTACACCGCAGTGCGAGTCCAGCCCTTTTTTCATATGCAAACCTTTTTTATTTGCCGCAGATCTGCCCGAAGGCACCATTGCGCCCCCTTACCCTTGACAGAACGCACGATCCATGCCAATCAGGGAGACATTGTTCGCGCAACTGTAAAGGAGGAAACCATGTTACTTTCCAGCATACCACCCGAAACATGGGCTCTGATCATCATCCCACTTGCCATCATGCTGGCACGTATCTGCGATGTCACCCTTGGCACCGTGCGCATTATCTTTGTTGCCCGCGGCATGAAGGCCATCGCACCGCTACTTGGCTTTTTTGAGGTTTTGATTTGGTTGATCGCCATCGGACAGATTATGCAAAACCTTACCAGTTGGATCAACTATGTGGCCTATGCCGCTGGTTTTGCCATTGGAAATTATATCGGGATACTCGTTGAGGAGCGACTGGCTGTTGGCATCCTCGCGGTTCGTATCATCACACAAACGGAAGCCACCACATTAATCCAAGAGCTGCGCAAGCACAACATTGGCACCACCAGCATTGATGCGCGAGGTATGCAAGGGACCGTTTCGCTGATATTCATTATCATTGAACGACAGCATCTACCGATTGTACGCGAACTCGTCCAAAAACATAACCCAAAGGCTTTTGTTTCGATCAATGACATCCGCTCGGTTCAAGAGGGCTATTTTCCCAAACGCAGCCCGAACAGTGGCGTTTTTATGCGGTTACTGAATACCAGTCTAAAACGCAAATGAACGGATTCGACCAAAATGACAAACAAATATGCTATACAAACCGACCGCCACCACGTAGCCTGTCGACGCACCCATAACCGCAACCAAAAGCAAGGGAATTTCCATGAAACAATATATCCGTCTGTGCGTAGCAACCATTTTTATTGTTTTACGCACAGCGACGGCCGCACAAAGCACCCAAGCAACACCCGATATCAGCGAGGCAATGCCTTCGATCTTCAAAGTGCACGCCGTTACCTACCGCTATGATTACCAGCAACCCTGGCAGGCTGGCGGTTCAACATCGGGCTCGGGCTCGGCTTTCCTGATCGAGGGAGGCCTACTACTCACCTGCGGACATGTCGTCGCCGATGCCATCTCCCTGGAACTGCAACCCCAGGGATCAGCCGCCCGGCATACCGCTTTCGTAAGACACATCAGCTACGATTCGGATCTCGCCATTCTCGAACTGGAAGACCCGAGTGTGCTCGAAGGCCTGCCCACATTAAAACTGGAAAACCATACTTCCCAGCTTGGAGATGAAGTCTTTGCCGTCGGATTCCCCATGGGAGGCACCCGCTTGAGCCTCACACGCGGCATCGTCTCGCGGATCGACCACAATGTGTATGCCTTCAGCGGGGTAGACCAACGGCTGGTGATGCAAATTGATGCCGCCATAAACCCCGGCAATAGCGGCGGGCCCGTCGTGAATAGCGAAAATCGCGTGGTTGGCGTGGCCTTTCAGGGCATCAGAGGGGGACAGGGACTTGGTTATGCCGTGCCCGTTCCTGTTATCCGGCATTTTCTGGACGATACCCAGAACCTCCCCTACCATGGCGTGCCCAACCTGCACGTGCAAACCTTCGAATTACGCAATCCCACCCTGCGCGAAAACCTCGGGTTGGATCCGACCGGGACAACCGGCGTTGTCGTAACCGAAGTTAGCGCTTTCTGTGCATCCTTCGGACATATCCATCCGGGCGATGTATTGCTCGCAATTGAAGGCGTGCCCATCCAACAGGACGGATCCATCGTCCTGAACAACAATAACCTGCCATTCTGGGAACTCGTGGAACGTAAACAATGGGGTGATACACTCCAACTCGATGTATTACGGGACACCGAGACCCTCACGATCACATTTCCACTGAACGCCGAGCCGCACCCATTCCTCTTTCGACAAATCTATGACCGGGCACCTGAGTACCTCATGACGGGCGGCCTTTGTTTTGTCCCGCTGTCACGCAACCACATCGTTACGCTGGGCAACACCTCAAGCGATAGCCTCATCCCTGTATTCTATTATGCCCAACGCGTCCTGTTTGATACTGACGTTGCAAACCACAAACAGTTGATCACGCTTGCCTCCATTCTGCCACATCCCGTCAATACGTATGCAAACCAATTCCAGCATCAAATCATCCATCGGATCAACGAACAGGAAATCCTGCACCTCAACGATATCAAACGTGCATTGGAGACCCCCATCGATGGATTCCATATCTTTGAATTCAAAGCACACAACATGCCGTTCTTTCTCGAAGCAAGCACCCTCGCCGATGCAAATCAGCAAATCCAGGCCCGCTATGGCGTCACCCAACTCTACGCGATTGAAACAGAACAACCTGCCGGGACGACCACAAGTCAGGCCGCCACCCGATAGACGAAGGATAAACCAACATGCACAAACGAATCAGCCCCGCCCTTCTCATCGCCAGCCTGACATTTTCCCTGCAAGCCGCCACCCTTGACGATTTGCCGCCAGACGAAATTCTCGATCTGGACGCGCCAGACGCAACGATCACCGCAGTCCCGCACCTGCAACAATCTATGGTCCAGGTCAGAGCCGCCATCATTCAAGCGGAAGTATTCCTACCATGGCGAAATTCCACGCCTAGCTGGCAAACCGGCTATGCCGTAGCTGTGGCCCCCGGCGTTTTTCTAACCCCCGAACCACTTGTACGCAACCACGCCGATCTACAGGTCCGACGAGCCGGATCCGTACAACAAATTCCAGCCGAAGTCATTCTCTCAGACCCACGCGTCGGCCTCGCCCTCATTCGCGCCGTCGAAGAAGACTGGTTCCCGGATGCCATACCACTGCGATTCGTCGACGTCATTCCGCAACAAGGCGATTTCAGGCTCGCCCGCTGGGGAGACAATGATCACCTCCAAACCGGCGCGGGCAGCCTGCTCTCGATCGGATTCGACAGCATCGGGAATGGCGTACCCGCACAATTGACATTCACCATTGCATCCTCTCTGCGAGTCACGCACTCCGGTACACCTGTCATACACAACGGACAGCTCGCTGGATTGGCGATAGAATCCGGACGCGCAGCCCGTGGCATCCTCGCTCTGGCCCCCGAGAGCATTAATCGCTTTCTGGAGGCCGCCCGCAACAACGACTACACCGGTGTGCCGGAGCCAACCTTTGAGGGCCTCTCACTGGCAGACCCCGTGCGTCGCCGTTTCCTCGGCGTACCGGAGGAATACCGCGATCGCGGCATTTACATCAGCGCGGCACGCCCGCAAGAGTCAAATGATTACGGCTTGCGACGCGAAGATGTCCTGCTCGCATGGGACGGCATGGATCTCGATGCCAGCGGAAATTATCAACATCCGGCATATGGCCGCATCCCCTTCCAACACCTCGTCGCACAAAGAACGGCCGGCGAACGCATCCAGGCAACCGTCGTGCGGGACAAAGCCATGCAGGAAGTCACTGTCATCATCGAACCATATTCCGAGGATATCTTCCCCGTCCCCGAGAACACCATCGGCAAGCCTGCCGACTATATCGTGGTAGGGGGGCTCATTTTTCGGGAACTGACCCAGGATTACCTCGAAGGATTTGGCGATCGCTGGCAACGTCGCGCCGACATTAACCTGACCTGGCACGCATTTGCCGCCGCCACTCTTGCGGCAGAACCCGGAAAACGCACGGTGATTCTTGTCGGCGTACTAGCCGACCCCATCAACATCGGATTGCGTGAACTACGCCACAGAATCGTTACAGGCGTGAATGGCCATGCGGTCCAGAACCTGGCCGATCTCGCTGCCCGACTGCATCAGGATGGGCTATCTAGCGTGACCCTGCACAACATGGAAGCCGTACCGATTCGATTCAATCCCGAAGAAGTCGAAAGCGCCAATCAAAGAATTCAAGCCCGCTTCCAAATACCGGCCATGCAGCGACTATCCACAGGTACCACCAGCCAGCCCCGCTAACAATCACGTGCCCCATACGGACCCGGTGATTCGATCAAGCTTGTCAACCGGCACGGGAGATGCTACTCACATGGTAACGTACAAAACCCCACAAACAGGAGAAAACATGGAGCAGGATATTCGCAATAAACTGGAAGAAATGCGCGCCTATCTGCAGGCCGATGGTGGCGACATGGATGTTGTATCCATTGAAGACAAACTGGTCAATCTGCGCCTCAAGGGTGCCTGCGGCGGATGCCCACACGCCACCATGACCATCAAACAAGGTATCCAGCGCATTCTGCGGGAACAAGTCGACCCCGATATCGTCGTCGAACAGGTCGCATGAGTAAAAGAGGTTCAGGATGTCTCCCATACAACACGCCACCAACTTGCTGCGTGTTGTATTGCAGCCCCGTAAACGACTATTGGCCGCAACCATCGTTGCGGTCCTGCTGCTTAATATACTCGAATTAGCCACGCCCAAAATCCTGCAACTTTTCATTGATGCATTATCCGGCACCCCCATGCGCATCTGGGGCCTGCCATTGCCCGACAGGCTTGCCGCCGGATATGCACTACTCCTGCTGCCCGCTGCCCTGCTGACATTTGCCGCTGCCCGCTGGATCACAGCATATATCCGGGCCGTGTACGAAAGCCGACTTGGACAAGGCGCGCTCTTTGACCTGCGCTGCCGCATCTTTGACACCATGCAACGACTTTCGTTTGCGTATCACGACAGCGCACATAGCGGCACCCTCATCTCCAATGTGGTCGAGGACGTAAACTATACCACCATGTTCATGCAACAAGGCCTGATGCTGATCCTCGAATCCTGCGCCTTTGTCCTGATCTCATATATTTTCATCTTTGCCATTTGCTGGCAGGCCGGACTTGTGTCCCTGCTGCTTTTCAGCGGCGGCGGCGGCCTGATTGCACTCGGTGCCCGCTATGGCTACCCGCTCTTCGCCCGCACCAAAGCACTCTTTGCCGCAACCGTGGAACTCTTTTCTGAATCCGTCGAAGGAAGCCTCGTCGTCAAGGCCTTTGGCGCCGGACCGGCCTTGCGCGAACGCTACGCCCAGCGTGTCGACCGCCTGCACGACTCCGAATGGCGCGAACGATTCCTCGGCTCGGCAATCAACCAATCCCTGCAATGGACTTCGTATCTTGGCATACCGGCCGTAATCGGAGCAGCCCTCTGGGCGGCACAATCCGCAAACTGGAACCTGACAACCGGACGCCTCTTTCTGCTCTTCTACCTCCAGTCCGGCATCCGCATGCGGACATGGCGCATCGGACGTGCCATCGAAACCACCATTCGCTTCACCGTAACAGCCGAACGCATCGGGCGCTTGCTCGAAGCCGATGCCTATCTTGAAGATCACGGCACCACCCCCCTGCCACCAGACGGACCCGGACTGGAAGTGCAGGACGTATCCTTCTCCTACGGCAACCGCGAACACTCCGTGCGCCACGTATCCCTCGGCATTCCGACTGGTAGCACCATCGGGGTCGTCGGCAAAACCGGCGTCGGCAAAAGCACCCTCGCCCTGCTGCTCTGCCGGTTTTATGACCCCGACAGTGGTTCCGTGTGGCTGCACGGACACGACATCCGCGACTATCCGTTGCGTGAACTGCGGCACTGTTTCGCATTTGTCTTCCAGGATACCTTTCTCTTCTCCGCATCCATCCGCGATAACATTGCCTACGGCAAACCCGATGCACGCTTTGAGGAAATTGTGCATGCGGCCACCATCGCCTGCATCCACGATTTCATTATGGAACAACCCGAAGGCTACGAAACCATCATCGGCGAACGCGGCGTGACCCTCTCCGGCGGACAGCGCCAGCGAATCAGTATCGCCCGTGCCATCCTCCAACGCCCCCGATTCCTCATTCTGGATGCTTGCACCTCCGCGCTCGACGCGGCCACAGAGCGAGCCGTGCAAGCGGGCTTACGCACTCTGCAACCGGGCACCACCAGCATTATCATCGCCCATCGCATGTCCAGTATCGAGCATGCCGACCATGTGTACGTCATGGATGCCGGAACCATCGTCGAGTCCGGTTCGCCAAATGAACTATCCCGCGAGGGTTCGCAATTCAAAAGGATCTTGCAATTGTGAGTGCAACAACGTCAGAGAACCGTAAGACAACGGAAGGGCAAGCGCTATCCTTGCGAATGACGCTGCGCATCTTCGCCATTCTCGGCCCGTATGCCTGGTGGATCCTCTTTGCCACCCTGATGGTCTGCGTAAGCGCCTGGGCCGACATGCAGGTCATCCATGTGGCCAGTCGCTTATTCGAGTCACAATCATGGCAGGCAACCGGCATCTTGCGCGCAATTGCACCCATCGCGGCACTGGCACTGGTCAACCGGTTGTTCGGTTGGGTACAACTGCTCATATCCGTCTATGCCGGCAACCGTGCCATGGCCTCCTTGCGCAAACGTTTCTTCGATCGACTCATGATCTTGTCTAAATCCTTCTTCGATCGCCACAAAGCCGGCTGGCTGGTCGCACGCAGCACCGGCGACATGAGCATCCTGCAGGACTTCGCCACATACGCACTCATGATGCTAGGCGTTTTCGGCACCATCACCATTTCAGCCCTCATCCGGATCAGTCACATCGCCCCCCTGCTCCTCGTTCCCGCTGCCATCATGATGCCACTCGTGATTTTCATGACAGCACGCTACAAGAAACGCATGACGACACTGCAGCGTACGGCGCGCGACCAGAATAGCCGCCTCGTGGCAAACATGGCCGAAACCGTACGCGGCGTACGCGTCGTGCATGCCTTCTCGCGCCAGGATCGCAACCTTGAAGATTTCAACGCTATCAACGCCAGCAGTCACGACACCGAGGTGCAAATCGCCAAAATGGATGGCCTCTTTATGCCTGCGCTGGATTTCCTGAGTGTTCTCAATTTAATCCTGGTCGTCCTTTTTGCAACCTGGATCCTGCATGACCCAAGGCTACAAACACTGGCACAGCGTATTAATATCGCCGACGTTATCGCCTATATCCTCTACATGAACATGCTTATATGGCCCATGCGGATGATTGTGGAACTATATGGAATGGCCCTGCGGGCCATGAGTGCGGCCGAACGCATCTTTGAAATTATCGACATGCAACCCGATGTGACTGACCCCGAACACCCCTCTGCGATCACACAAATCAACGGCGCGATTGATTTCTGCAACGTCAGCTTTCGTTACAATCCGGAAGGCGAATGGATCATCAAAGACCTGGACCTGTCCATCCGCCCCGGCGAAACCATTGCCCTGGCCGGTGCCACCGGTGCCGGCAAAACAACCATCCTTTCCCTGGCCGCCCGCTTTTTTGATCCGCAGCAAGGCTCCGTACAACTCGACGAAACCAATATCCGGGACTTTGCCCAGGACGACTTGCATCAACACATGGGCATTGTACTGCAGCAAGGCTACCTCTTCTCCGGAACAGTGATGGAAAATCTCAAATTCCGAAGGACGGATCTGGAAGATGCATTCGTCATCGAGCAAGCCCGTCGGCTCGGCACCCACGACACCATCATGGCCCTCAGCGATGGCTACCAAACCTTTATCCAGGAAGGCGGTGAGTCCCTCTCCCTTGGCCAACGCCAGATTATCGCCATCACCCGTGCACTGTTAGCCAATCCGGAAATCCTGTTGCTCGACGAACCAACCTCTTCGCTCGATGTATACACCGAATCCATCATCCAGCAGGCGATTCACGAAGTCATGAAAGGTCGCACCTCCCTGGTCATTGCGCACCGCCTATCCACCATCCAGAAAGCCGACCGCATCCTCGTGATCGATGATGGCCGCATCGTCGAACAAGGCACCCATGCAGAACTCATGCAGCACGAGGGCCCCTACCGCCGCCTCATCCTCCGAGGCAACCTCGCCGAACACCACGAATAAACCGCACCCTGCCCCGCACACCGCCTCACCACCTCGTGAGGGCCCCCGTCAATCCGGTCAACAAGGTCACCCGCTCCCTGCCCCCAAAACTGGCACCGGCGCAACTCCCCGCAAAACACATATAATTGCAATTATACTTGCACAAGGTTTGCAGGCCACCTAGAATCAAGTTGTTCCTGGAGGGGAGGCAAATCGATGAGCCAAATGACGATATATCTGGATGAGCCATCCATGCGAGCCATCAAACGTTCTGCCAAGCGCGAGCATGTTTCTGTTTCAAACTGGGCAAGAAAGCGACTATGCGAGGCGGTACGTGAAACATGGCCCGACGACTATTTCTCGACCCTTGGGTCTCTGGCTGATTCGGACTTCGAGCGCCCTTCCCAGTGCGACATGCCCCGTGATGCAAACCGGGAGAAGCTGTAATGCGATTCTGTCTGGATACCGACACATGCATCCATGCCATGAAAGGCACGTATCCCGGCATAGCCGAAAAATTGCGACGCCATGAACCCGCGGACTTCGGGATTCCCGCCATCGTCCACGCCGAATTGCTGCTAGGTGTCTTGAAAAGCAAAGCACCGGATCGCACAAGAGAAATAGTCGAGCGCTTTCTACGGCCCTTTGAAGTCATTCCCTTCGATCGCACCACAACGCAGCACTATGCCGAAATCCGACATGACTTGGAAAAAAGAGGCACTCCAATTGGCCCCAACGACCTCATGATCGCGGCCACCGCACGCGCCAGAAACCTGACCCTAGTCACACACAACAGCAGAGAATTCCAGCGCGTGTCCGCCCTAGCCACCGAAGACTGGTGCCAATAAGCCCGTCTCAGTGCGCATCTCTCAGTGCCTCAAAATCTCCGTGGTGAACAATCTCAACAGGATGGACCAAAGCCGGCGAGGCAGTTTTCAATACTATCCAGATCCGCGAGCCGCCCTGTGGCAACGTAACCGCAAGCCAGATCACCCTGCCCTACATCGAGGATCCTGGCACCACGTTCACGCAATATTTGCAGATTCGCCTGCGTGGCGGGGTGGTTCCACATACGGTCGTTCATCGCCGGCGCAACCACAAGCGGAGCTTGCATCGCAAGTGCCGAGCACGTCAGCAAATCATCGGCAATACCATGCGCCAGCTTCGCCATCACATTGGCAGTACAAGGGGCCACGCAAAACACATCCGGCCATTCCCCTAGCGTGATATGATCTGGCCGCCATTCCTCATTCTCCGGAAACATCTCTACATACACCGGATTACGTGAAAGCGACCGAAACGTGAGCGGGGTCACGAACCTGGTGGCCCCTGCCGTCATCACCACCTTCACCTCCCACTCGCGACCAATAAACCGCCGCACCAATTCCGCTGCCTTATAGCAGGCAATCGATCCCGTCACACCCAGTAGCACTTTCATGTGGATCGCTCCTTGTCAATGATCCCCAACAACGCCTCCAGCGCCCGGCCAAAATCGTCGTTTACAATCCGATAACGATAATCGGGCGCTGCCGCCTCTTCACGCTGCGCATTTGTTAGCCGCTTCTCAATTACATCCGGCGCATCCTCGCCCCGCTGCTCCAGCCGACGCCGCAACTCATCCATAGAGGGCGCATGAATAAAAACATCCACGAATCCCCGACGGATCATATGATCCGCCGGTAATCCGACCAAAGCATCGCGCACCTGTTTGGCACCCTGTACATCAATATCCATGATCACACTGCGCCCCTGCCGCATGGCATCCTCAACCGTCCGCCGCAATGTACCATACCAATTCCCATGCACCTCGGCATACTCCAGAAAATCACCGGCCGCAACACGCTGTTCGAATGCCGGCGTCGATAAAAAACAGTAACTCTGACCATCAATTTCCCCGCCGCGCGGAGCCCGGGTTGTGCACGACACCGAATAAACGACATCCGGCCGCCGCGCAAGCAGCTCCCGGCAAAGCGAACTCTTGCCCGCCCCCGATGCCGCCGACACCACGATCAACAACGGTTTGCGACTACTCGACATTCTGCACCTGCTCACGCAACGCTTCTAATTCCGACTTCAGCTCCACTACCCAACCGGCAATATGACGATCATTCGCCTTGGAACCTATCGTGTTGATTTCTCGTAACATCTCCTGACACAAAAACTCCAGCGTACGGCCCACTGCACCTTTACTTTCCAGTTGCGCGAGAGACTGCTCGAAGTGGCTTTCCAACCGAACCAGTTCCTCGGAAATATCACACTTATCGGCAAATAGCGCAACCTCACGCGCAATCGCATCGCGCAACCCAGCACTTGATGGCACATCGACCAGTGATGCGGTGCGCTTCTGCAATGTGACCCGATAATGCTGCACCACAAGCGGGGCCCGCTTCTGTACCTTAGCCCTCAGCCGTCGCATTGCCACCAGCCGTTTTGACATATCCCGGGACAACGTTTCCCCCTCTGCCCTGCGCATAACCATAAAGGCCGTAAGTGCCTCTTTCAGCGCATCACGCACCCCCGGCCAAATGGTTTCGCCATCCGGATCACTGCCCCCCGCAACCTGCATGACCCCAGGCATACGCAGCAACGCAGCGGTGCTCAGCGTATCCTGCAGAAGAAATTGATCCGAAATGGCACGCGAGGCATTCACATAAGCTTCGGCACATGCCATATCCAGCACCGGCACCACTGCACCACCAGCCGCACGCTCGACATGCAGAGCTACCGTAATCCCACCACGAGATACCGCACTGCGCACCTGTTTCGTTATCTGGGGCTCCAAGACCGCCAGGGCGCGCGGCGCATTCAGACGCAAATCAAACTGCTTGCGGTTCACAGCACTCACCTCAACCGTCACAGCATAGCCAGCGCGCATTACGCCACCTCTCCCAAACCCCGTCATACTGTTAATACTCATGATCCTCTCCTGATCAGCAGATGCATGCCGCCTGCCGGGTTTACCCCGGTAGAGGCAAACGTTGCGAAGGAAGACGCGACCACCTCCCCCTAAGCTTTCCCTAACGCCTTACCCCTAACGCCTAATTCCCTGCGTCCTGCTTGGCCTGCTTCTTCAGCCAGGCATCAATAAACATCTGGATGTCCCCATCAAGCACCTTGGATACATTCGAAGTTTCCACCCCGCAACGATGATCCTTGACCATCGTATAGGGCTGCAACACGTACGAGCGAATCTGACTGCCCCAGGCAATCTCGCCTTTCGAACCATAGAATTTCTCCAAATCCTTGCGCTTTTCGTCCTGCTGCAACTCATAAAGCTTGGCACGCAGCATATTCATCGCCTTTTCTTTGTTCATATGCTGCGAACGTTCGGCCTGACAAGCAACGACAGTGCCGGATGGAAGATGCGTAATACGCACCGCCGAGTCCGTCGTGTTCACGTGCTGACCACCCGCACCGCTGGCACGATAGGTGTCGATACGAAGGTCACCATCATTGATCTCGATCTCGACATCATCATCCAGCTCGGGAACCACATCCACCGCAACAAAAGACGTATGCCGGCGCTTGTTGGAATCAAACGGACTGATCCGAACCAGCCGATGCACCCCGCGCTCGGCTTTCATATTCCCGAATGCAAAACCACCCGTAAACTGCACCGTTGCCCGCTTGACACCTGCTTCATCCCCCGCCTGGATTTCCAAAATGGCCGGAGACCAGCCCTGCTCTTCCGCATAGCGACAATACATCCGCAGCAACATATCCGCCCAGTCACACGATTCCGTGCCGCCCGCACCCGCATGAATCGTAACATACGCATTATTCGGATCAAATCGTTCACTCAACAAGGACTGCAATTCCAGTCGCTCAAACTGCTGTTCCGCCTCGTCCAGACCAGCTACCGCCTCCTCCAAGGTTTTCTGGCGCTGCCCGGGATCCTTTTCGTCCGCCGCTAGCTCCTGCAAAAGCTCAGCCTCTTCGAGCAACGTCACAATCCGCTGGAACGGATTCAAAATGGCCCGATGCAGATTCGTTTCCGCAATCACCTTGCGCGCGCTCACCGGATCGTCCCAGAAAGACGGTTCCCCACTGCGCTGCTCCAATTCCGCTACAATTTTTTCTCGGCCTGCAGCGTCAAAGATACCCCCGCATCTCATTTACACGTGCCTGCATCTTCGATATCCGCTCATCCAGATTCTCAATCATATTCTTCTCCTTTGCGCCCGAGGGGCACGGCTACACAAAATCATATACCCAGAAAGAAGCAAGGTACCAAGTCCACAGGGAATGGCAAGCAACCAGTCTC
>JBLRXB010000008.1:0-23398 GCA_047920915.1 Kiritimatiellia bacterium | reverse complement strand
GGAGGCAGCGGGTTGTTATTCATGTGCCCGATCAAGGCCAAAGCTTCCCTTCCGGGGGTGAAATTGTTGCGCCAGGCTGTGACTTGGTCGAAAACTTCCAGCATCGTTCGGGCAATTACACCGAACTCAAATTCCGTGAGTTGGAACATGGGTAGCCACTGCACGAATACTCCATCCGGGGTTAAACTGTTTCTGACATTCCGGAAGTGTTCCCGGCTGTAGAGGCTTCCAGCGCCTCTTCGGTAGGGGAGAAACAGGTCTGCGTTCACGATGTCGAATGTTTCTCCGCTTGCCATCAGGTACTGGCGTCCATCCTCGACAACAATTTCCACTCGCGGGTCGGTGAAGAGTCCGCTGGTATAATCGATCGGGGGCTGGCCAGGTAAAGGGATACGGCCCGTCATATATTTTTCAGCAGCGGTGACCACTTCCGGCGAAAGCTCGCAGGCAACCACGCGCGATATGGCTTTGAAGCGCGGATCGAGGGCCGCGCCCGCGCTGATGCCCGTTCCCATCCCCAGGAAAAATATGCTGCGCGTCTGCGGGTATACCAGCAGCGGGATCCGCCCTTGGAAATGCTGATCCAATGCGGCTCCGGTTGAGCCGAGCCAGTAATTGGAATTCATCTTGATGACGTAACCGCTATGTTCGTCGAGCGATACGGAAACTGTGCCATGGTTGGTTTCCCAGATATCTAGCACGTTATCGAAACTTCTGCCGGGATTCCATCCCGTTACCCGAAGATCGACGGGGCTCATGACGGAGAACAGTAGGACGATTCCCAAGGTACCACCGGCTCGCAAGGCGATTGTTGATTTGGATCGGCCAATCGGAAGCATGAGCCCTACAACCAGATAAAGCGCGGCAATGAGCTGCATGGTTCGCCAGATGCCAAAATGCGCGAGAAAGACGAATCCGCAGAATAGCGCGCCAGCGATCGATCCGGCCGTGTCGATTGCCGTCAGTCGTCCTAAGGTGGCGCCCGGTTGTTGGGCATACGACTCGGCCGTTTTCATGAGAAACGGGAAGATCGTTGCAAGAATAAAGGCGGGGAGTCCGATCACCAAAATGCCTTTGCCGAATAATGCGATGATGAAGTGCCCGAACGTGCCGCTAACATCCAGCATTTTGAATCCGTCCGTTGTGGCCATGAATAGAAAAGGGGAAGCCATTAATGCCAGCCCCCCCAGGATCAGTAATGCAGCCAGCGTGCGCATGGGATTCGAGATCCACCGGGAGAGTCTGGCGGCTGCGCCTGCGCCCAATCCTAAAGAAACCAATACAATTACCAGTACGGTTGAAAAGCTATAAACCGAGTTGGTATGGATTTGGGCCAGGAGTTGTGTCCATAAGACTTCCATTGCCAAAAAGCCGAAACCCGATATGAAGGCAATAGCGTAGACGGGCAATAGGGTGTATGACGTGCGTGGTTGCGGTGGCTCTGCGAATCCGGGGGGCGGCGAAAGGGGCGCATGCTCCTGCTCGCGGGAAACGAAGTAGGCTGCTGCGGCGGCGATCAGGGTGATTCCGATTGCGAGAATGCAAGTCCAGGTAACGCCGAGAAGCCGGACGAGAAAGAAGCCGGTGGCAAGTGCACCGAGTGCTGCTCCGAACGTATTAATGGCATATAGCCATGCGCCCCGCCGTCCGAATGTGTTGCGATGCCGTATCAAGGCTTGGCCGATCATGGGCGTTGTACCGCCCATGAAAAAAGCTGGCGGCAGGATCAGGCAGGCTGCGAGCAATCCTTTGGCCGCGAAGCGCAGCGCCGGGGCTGTAAACTGCTGGTAGACGTGGGGATAAATTGTCTGGAACAGGGCAGCCATGCCAAAATCAAGCAGGGCGGTTACGGCGATACCGATTTCAAGTCCTGCAAAGGCAAGCATTGGATTGCGCATCTTGGCCGATTTTTCGCCCCAGAACCAGCTTCCCAGGGCCAAGCCGGCAAAAAAGAGAGCCAGGGTCATTGCGGCGGCATAGGCCGTATTCCCGAAGATCAGCCCCAGCTGTCGCATCCAGAGAAGCTGGAAGACCAGGCAGGCAAAGCCCGAAAGCAGGAGGCATGCCAACGGAATTATCGATTTGCGTTTCATTGCGTGATGGTAGCTAATCGCACGTTACGCCACAAGTTGCGATTTATCTGGTTTCGCATCCGTACGCAAATTCTTATTGTGCGATACAGGGTTGGGGGGTAGCTTACCGGGCAGAACCACAGGGCTTGCTTTGAAGGGTTGTTGAACGGGTACAAGATGGTGGTCGATACAAAAAAAGCCACCCTTTGGGGGGGGCGTACGATTGATGCTACAAAAAAGCTGGCGTACCCGAGAGGGCTCGAACCTCTAACCTCCTGATCCGTAGTCAGGTGCTCTATCCAATTGAGCTACGGGTACACGTCGGGCAAAACTATAGCTTGGTTTGGGTTTGCGTTGCAATAGTAAAAGTGTGATTGGGGAGATTTTGATGATCGAGGCCGTGATTTTCGATATGGATGGTGTGCTGGTAGACTCGGAAAGTCTGATTCGATCTGCAGCAATGGCCATGTTTGCCGAGCATGGTTTGATGGTGCAATCGTCCGATTTTGTGCCATTTGTTGGGGCTGGTGAAAATCGCTACATTGGAGGTGTGGCGGAAAAATATGGCGTACGGTTGGATTTGCCGGCGGCCAAAGCCAGAACCTATGCCTTGTATCTGGAGCTTGTACCGAGGCAATTGGAAATGTTTCCTGGTGCTGATACCCTTGTGCGGCAGTGTAAAGCGTCCGGTTTGCGGGTGGCGGTTGCCTCGAGTGCCGACAGGATCAAGATTGATGCGAACCTGGATGCGATCGGTCTTCCCTGGGCTGAATGGGATGCAATCGTGAGTGGGGAGGAGCTGGTACATTTGAAGCCTGCGCCAGACATATTTCTGGAGGCGGCCTGCCGGTTGGGGGTACCCTGCGCGTCTTGTGTGGTTGTCGAGGATGCCGTAAATGGTGTTCAGGCTGCCAAATCCGCGAACATGCGTTGTGTGGCCGTCGAGACATCTTTTAGTGCTGGCGAGCTCGGTGCGGCCGATTGTATCAGGGCCAGGCTTGACTTGGTCACGTTGCCGGATTTACTGGGGGAGTGAGATGGCGCAAGTTCTGGATGCGGCCCCCTTGGCAGATCGTGTTTATGCCTTGCTGCGTCGAATTCCTTGCGGTTCTGTTGTTACATATGGCGAGTTGGCACGGGCCGCGCAGTGTCGTTCCCCGCGCGCAATCGGGCAAATATTGCGTCGGAATCCGCATGCGCCAGAAGTGCCCTGTCATCGCGTAATTCGTTCGGATTTATCGCTGGGTGGTTATTCGGGGGCCGTTTGTGGTCCGGTGGCTGCGCGTAAGTTGCAGTTGCTGGAATCGGAAGGTGTGCTTTTTTTGAATGGTAGGTTGAAGAATGCTGCACAATTGTGGTATTTTCCGAGCCAGTTCTGATGGATCGTTTCAGTTTGGGGAAGGGCAGGAGCAAAGGAGTAAAAAATGAAGATCTACATAGGGTATGGTGTTGGTGTACTGAGTCTGGTTGTGCTGCTTGCTGGGTGCTCCCGTAAGGATGTCGCAGATGATAGTGTGCCCGATATTGCGTTGCTACAAGAACAACTTGGCGATCTAGAGGGTGAGCGCGGATTACAGGAGACCATCGAGCGCGGTGTTGCGATGATCCGTACGTTGGAGACGTTCGAGGATCGTGCCGCCGTGGCGGGGTGGTTGACGGGGCGTGTTGTGGCAGCCGCGGATATTGTGCTTATCAAGGCATTGGTCACGGGGTTATTTGACGTTGATGAACAGCTTGGTGTTCACGTTGTGCGCTGGGTTGATTCGGGGATCACGGATGCAATCCAAGACGAATGGATGTTGTTTTTGCAAGAAGATACTTTTGCGCCAGTTGTGCGCGTCTATGGACACGCCCGCTGGTTGGATACGTATGGTGTTGATGCGCCGATGACGGAGCTTCTCGACCAGTTGGTCGTTTTGCTGGACCCGGTTTTTAGCGGTTATGCAGAGGGGGTTTTCGATCAAACCTTGAAACGCCAGCTTGCGCATGCCGACGCCGGTCGCATCCACGAGTTGATTCGATTACTACAGTCTCACATATTACCTGATTCGCATGTTATGGCCGCATTTTTAGATGTGCAAGGCCAGGCTCTATTGCGCGACGGCAGTTTGACTGCCGCCTTTGCGCATTATCGCGAGTATGTTGCGGTTATTGGTGAGATGCGGTTTGCGAATGTGCTACCCCTTTTGTTGCAAAAGGCCCGGGATGCGGACGCGCAAGGTCTATTGGTTGCAATTCGAAATTGGGTGTATACGGCGGAAGCGTTTCCCCGGCTGCGGAATCGCCTTGCGCGTTGGGATATGGTGCAACTCCGCGAGATTACAGATATTGCGATTGTTTCTGCAAGCATCAAGGATCTGCTGGCTAAAGGCGCGCCCGTACCGCTTGTCGGATCGATGTTTGTCGGCAACCTGTTTTATCCGGCTTTGAGCCGGTCTGAAAGCGATCGGGATGCGCTGCTTGAACTGGCGGATTTGATCCGCACACTGGAGTCAGCCGCCGCTGACGCGGAAGTGCCGGATCACACCCGCACCGCGCTGGCAACGGGTTTGTTGGATGTTTTCTTTTTTCTAAAGGATTTTCAGGGTGCCTTGGCACGCATTCAGGCAGGGGTACCGGGGTATGATGAAGCGTGGCATGCTGAGTTACGGGATAAGCTCCAGGCGCATATTGCGCAACAGGAGGGCCGTGCTGCCGATGCAGTTGCTTTTTATGAGGCCCACATTGCGCGGGCGCGCGGCTGGGAGAATGGCGTGATGTCACCGATGGATAATCGCATGATATTTCCTGCAGAAGTAATTGCCTTGAATGAGCAGCGCATTGGTGACATATGGCAGGCTGAAGGTGAGGTGGAAAAGGCGACAGAAGCCTATGTTCGCGCTATCGAGCAGTACCGGTTGGCTTACGAACAATACGGCGATGAACATGAGGCGAGCCAGAAGGCGATGCGTGCGGTATTGGTCGAGCTGGGTGTGGAGGTGCTCTAGCGCTTGACGGGTAGGGCGGGGGATTGTTACAACAAGGCACGGTTCGCGACGGCGTTACAAGGGAGACCAAGGTATGGCGGAAATTACACTCGAGGCATTACCCAAGAAATTGCAGGATATGTTTAACAAGGGCTTCAAGGCATTGGAGCGCAGCAATCTTGATTATGCGATCGAGATGCTTTCACAATGTGTTTCCGAGGAGCCGGCTTTTCTACGGGGCTGGAAATTCCTGCGTGCAGCGCAGTTAAAGAAGGCTCGCAAGAAACCACTATCTTCGTTGAGTCGCGGCATTAATATTGTCACGGGGCTACCTGCGTATGGTAGTGCCATGGCGATGATGAAGGCCAACAAGCCGCATGCTGCGCTGATGGCGATTGATCGTGTCATGGGCGACGACCCCACGAATCCCCGCAATGGTCTGCTGTTTGCACAAGCCGCGGCATCTGCCGATTTGCCGGAGTTGGCGATTTTGACACTCGAGCTGGTGCGCGAGAGTCATCCGGAGGATGTGGCGGTATTGGGTTGGTTGGGTGGTCTCTATCAGAAAATGGGGCGTATGCGTTCGGCCCGGGAGTGTTTCGAGCGCCTGTGCGAAATGAATCCGAATGACCCGAACATGCTCAAGCAACTGAAGGATGTGATGGCGCTTGATAGTATGAGCAACGATGGCTGGGAAAAGACAGCAGAGAGTGGTGGAAGCTATCGCGACATTTTGAAGGATAGTGACGAGGCCGCGCTACTGGAGCAGGAGGCCAAGTCCGCACGTAGTGATGCCGGTGTTGATAACCTGATTGAAGACACGATCAAGAAGATCGAGGCCGAGCCAAAGAATGTGAACTTCCGCCGGGCGCTGGCGAACTTCTACATGCAGAAAAAAGATTATGCCGGTGCCATTGAAGCATTGGAAAAAGCGGTTGAGATTAATCCTGGTGATCCGGAGTTGGAGCGTACGCTGACCAATACACACATCAAAGCGTTTGAGGCGGAAATTGCGGCGAAGCGTGAAGCTGGTGATGATGAAGCAGCGGCGGTCATGGAGTCGGAGTTATTGCAGTATAAGTTTGATGATATGCAAGCGCGCGTGGAGCGTTATCCGAACGACTTCCAGTTACGGTTTGAGTGGGGCGTGATGCTTTATGAGCACGATTATGTAAATGAGGCCATTCAGCAGCTGCAGGTTGCGCAGCGCAGTGTCAAGAATCGCGTGCAGTCGTTGTATTATCTCGGATTGTGTTTTATTTCCAAGAAGCAGTACGACGTGGCGTTTCGGCAGTTGGATGGCGCTTTGCAAGATTTACCGATCATGGATGGCAACAAGAAGAAAGTCTTGTACGAATTGGGCCATTTGTGCGAGTTGCGCGGTGAGCCGGAGAAATCCACCGATTACTATCTGCAGATCTATCAGGTGGATATTGGCTACCGCGATGTAGCCAGTAAAATTGAAAATAGCAGCGGCTGATAGGGCTTGCGCGGGGCCAGGGTAGCTACGGTTTGGTGGGGTAGCTTCCTTGGCAGGCTTGTTCTAGAATTGCGCGCGTGTCGGGCGGAAAATCACTTTTGAGCATCCAATTGATAAAGCCCCGATCTTTCTGGACGAGTTCGCGCAGGAGTTTACCACGGTTTTTGCCGAAGTTGATGGCAACGTCCCCATCCTGCCAGCGCAGTTTACCGGTTGAATCCACCCAAGTGGGATTTTGCGGGTTGCAGTAGTTGTCCAGTGCCTCTATGCTTCGCGGCAAATCCTCGTATTTTATCAATTGACCTTCAAAGACGCGTATGGTGGCGTCGACATCTGCCTCCGCGCCATGGGCATCGATATGCGCATCACCACAGTAGAATTGTAAAGCGGCAGTGAGGTCACGTGGTTCCTTCTGGTGGAAGATGCGCTGCACATCGAGAATACGCCGTGTTGTCACCGAGAAAGGTAACGTTGCGCGTCCGAACTCCTCGGCGAGCATGGGAATGTCGTAGCGCAGAATGTTATAGCCGGCCAGATCGCAGCCTTCCAGAAAGTCGAGAATCGTTTGGGCCTCTTGCGCAAAGGTGGGACAGTCTTTGACGTCTTCGTCCCGGATACCATGAATCGCGGTGGAATCAGCCGGAATTGGCATGCCATCGGGATTGAAACGTTGGTTGTAGCGTGTTTCGCCCCGCTGGGGGCAGAAGCGCACAATACACAGTTCAAGCATTCTGTCGGCTCGCGGGCTGATACCCGTAGCTTCAATATCAAAGAATGCGATCGGACGATCGAGTTTTAATTTCAACATAAGATCCCTTTGCTTATTTATGGTTAAAAAGATTCGGGCTGGATGCGCGGCGGGCTTCCTGCCGTAAGGCGCAGTCGGCCAGCACGAGTGCTGCCATGGCTTCGACAATGACGACGGCGCGCGGTACCACGCATGGATCGTGACGCCCCTTGGCTTCGAGCGTGACGTGTTGGCCCGTGAAATCGGTGGTTTGTTGTGCTTTGCCGATTGTGGCAGGTGGCTTGAATGCCAGCCGGAAATAGATGGGTTCGCCATTCGAAATGCCACCTTGCAATCCGCCGCTGTTGTTCGTGGTCGTGCCGAGGGTTCCATCGGGACGGCGCTGGAATGGGTCATTGTGTTGCGACCCGCGCATGGTAGTACCGGCAAAGCCTGAACCGATTTCAAATCCTTTGGTGGCGGGAATCGACAACATGGCGTGTGCCAGCAAGGCTTCCATTTTGTCAAATACGGGTTCGCCCCAGCCCGGCGGGACTCCGCGGCACACACAGCTTACGACGCCGCCGATGGAATCGGCATCATCGCGCGCTGCCGCAATGGCGGCGGCCATGCGATCGGCACTGGGTAGGTGGGGACAACGTACGATGTGCGCATCGACGTCTGCACGTGTAACCGTGTTGCTGTCGACTGGTTCGGCGGTGACGGATCCAGCTCCGCTCACCCAGGCGACAATTTCGATGCCATAGTGTTCGCGCAGCCATTTTTCTGCGAGGGCACCGCCGGCGACGCGGCCGATGGTTTCGCGTGCACTGGATCGACCGCCACCGCTGGATGCCTTGATGCCATATTTCGATACGTAGGTGAAGTCGGCGTGCGAGGGGCGCGGAATATCAGCCATGTCGCCGTAGTCCACCGGTCTTTGGTCTTTGTTCGCGACGACCATGGCAACGGGTGTTCCGAGCGTACGTCCATTTTCTGTTCCGGACAGAATCGTTACGGCATCCTCTTCATTCCGCGGCGTGGCCAGATCACTCTGGCCGGGGCGTCGGCGCGCTAGCTGTGGTTGGATATCGGCTTCCGTGATGGCGAGCCCTGGCGGTACACCATCGACAATGACGCCGACACCTTTACAATGCGATTCACCAAAAGTACTGATACGAAATAATGATCCGAATGTGCTGGACATAACTGGACTCCCGCCTGGCAAATGTTTATGCTTTACAGCTTTATTAACGGGACAGTAGAGCGAATGATAAATATGTCAAGAAGCAACCCGATATGCAATCATGTGTTGGGTATGGTTCGGGTAGGTGCGATTCATGAGTGAGAAACGGATATTGGTGGCCTTGTCAGGTGGGGTGGATAGTGCTGTGGCCGCTGGTTTACTGGTCGCGCAGGGCGTTCCGGTTGCGGCTGCCTACATGAAAAATTGGATCAACGAGGATGGTATTATCGGTGATTGCCCGTGGGAGCAGGATGTTGGCGATGCGCGCGCTATTGCGCAGCATCTAGGGATTGACTTCGAAGTGGTAAACTTGATGGATGCCTACAAGGCACGCATTGTTGATATGCTGCTGGATGGGTACGCCAAGGGGGGCACGCCAAATCCCGATGTATTTTGTAATCGCGAAATTAAATTCGGCGTCTTTCGGGACTGGGCCCGCGCGAAGGGGTTTGGTGCTGTGGCGACGGGGCACTATGCCCGACAGCAAACAGGGCGCGATGGTCAGGCTGAAATACTAACGGGTCTTGATCCGAACAAGGATCAGACGTATTTCTTGTGTATGATGCAACAGGCGCAGGCGCGTGATGCGGTTTTTCCGATCGGCCATTTACGGAAGGATCGGGTGCGTGCGGAGGCGCGGCGGATGCGGTTGCCGGTGGCCGAGAAAAAGGATAGTCAGGGGATCTGTTTCATTGGAAACATTCGGATGCGTGATTTTCTGGCGGCCTATTTGCCGGATGAACCCGGTGCCATTGTGCTCCCGAACGGCAAGCAGATTGGCGCGCATCAGGGATTGCATTTTTACACGATCGGTCAGCGCAAAGGACTTGCCGTGGCTTCGCCGGTATACGGGAAACACTATGTGGTGATTGAGAAGCGCGTTGAAACGCGCGAGCTGGTTGTGGCACTTGAAACGCCGGATGTCGAGGGGTTGTATGCCGAGAGCTGCATCTTGCATAGCGTATCCTTTGTGGGACCCGCTCTGCATGTGCCCGCATCGATTGAGGCGCGGGCCCGGTATCGGGCGCCCTCGGTTCCCATATCGTATGCTCCCTTACCGAATGCTTGTGCGATGGTGCGATGGTCGCAACCGCAGCGCGCTTTGGCTGCGGGACAAATCTGTGCCCTTTATGATGGCGAGAAGCTTCTCGGGGGCGGGATTTACGGGGAAATCAAGTTTGCAAAATGACGTTATACAAGGGATCAAGTAAAGGAAGAAAGATGATGAAATCAAATGCGTTGCCGGTTGTTCCGCAATGGATGGTGCTGGGGTTTTTCTGGATCGGACTTGTGGGGGCGTCCTTGGTGCGATTGCTGGCGCTCATCAGCCGGTATGACGCCCAGGCGGCGTTATGGGTCTGGCGCGGAGCCATGCTTTGCTATGTTTTGTTTTTCGGGTATCGTGTTTGGATAGGAAGGCGTCGACGTAGTCTGATTATTCACCGGAATCTGATTGAGAAACTTTCGCATGTGCAGTTTGCGGATCCGGACGACCAACAGGCGGTGCTGTATGTTCTCCGGTCTATTTTGCGATCGAAGGAACTTTTTAATTATACGTTCATTTGGGGGCTGAGTGTGGCGGCCCTTCTGATCGAGCTGGTTTGGTCATAGCGGGGCGGCTGCATGGGCGGAAACAGGAATATCATCCGGTAAGCGAAGCGGATTATGTCCTGGAGATTTTGGATTCAATGGCGCGTTGGTGTTTCTCCACGACAGCCTGCAGGAAGCGGACCGCTTGTTCGGATGAAAATCCGTAGGGATCAAACCGTTTCGAGGGACCGAATCGCAGTACGATTTGCTCGGTTACTTCATCCGCCCGTACGTAGGCCATGGCCCATTCGCTAAACATGCGCTCTTCGATTTCGAAAAAAGATAGCAGTGTGACATCGGTGTGCCGCGGATCAGCCACGATCATATTGTAGAGTTTGTTGACTTCCTCTCGGGGGCCTTCCAGGCATTGGAGAAAGTAACGCGGTCCATAGCACAGCGCCCCTGTGATCCCGCGCTTTTTGTTGTTCTTTTCGGAAACATCAACAATTTTCAAAACGTCGTTCGGGCCGTGTCCGGTTTTGATTTTGCTTACGTATATCAACTGTACGATTACCATCGGATCCGCCTCTCTTGTGCAAATGGATTTACCCCGCAAAAAAAAGGCGGGAAAGCGTGGAGCTTGCCCGCCTTGGTTTGGATATGTACTACTTTTTAGCGGATAGGTAAAGCTCGTTGGCTTTGTTCCAGTTTACCACGTTCCACCAGGCCGCAATGTAGTCGGGCCGGCGATTCTGGTAGTTCAGATAATAGGCGTGCTCCCAGACGTCGAGGCCCAGGATCGGTGTGCCGGTGCATTCGACCAGACCTTTCATCAGCGGGTTATCCTGATTCGGTGTTGAACACACGCTAAGTTTGCCGTCCGCATGCGCACAGAGCCATGCCCAGCCAGAACCGAAGCGCGTTGCTGCAGTCTGCGAAAACGCGCTTTTGAAAGCTTCAAATCCACCGAGATCGGCATCGATAGCCGCCGCTAGCTCGCCCGTAGGTGCCCCCTCGGCGTTGGGTCCAATAACCTGCCAGAATAATGTGTGGTTGTAGTGGCCACCGCCATTATTACGAACGGCAGTACGAATGGCCTCCGGTACGGCAGCAAGATCGGCCAGCAAACTGTCGAGCGATTTGTCGGCAAGCGCAGGAGCTTTTTCCAGCGCGGCGTTCAAATTGCTCACGTAAGCTGCATGGTGCTTATCGTGGTGAATGGTCATCGTTTGTGCGTCAATGTGCGGCTCTAACGCTGCAACATCGTAGGTTAATGCTGGTACGGTATGTGACATATGCCCCTCCTTGCTGTTTTGTGAATGGCTTGCCGTGCTTGACAAACCCGCTTGTTGTTACTGATTGCACAATATGCAAAATACACATCAAGTTAATCGTTGGCAAATGCAAAAAGCTTACATAGAGTGCATACGGTTTTCGTTTTTCTAAAAACAGGGATGCTTATGATTGCTGATAAAGATGTTTTGGGGGCTTTGCGGGTGATTATCGATCCTGATTTTCAGCAGGATATTGTCAGTCTGGGATTTGTGCAGGATGTTCGGATTTCCGGAGGCGTCGTTCAGTTTACGATCGAGTTGACAACGCCAGCGTGTCCGATCAAGGATCAATTCAAGGAATCGGCGGAGCAGGTCGTGCGCGCACTTCCGGGGGTAACGGATGTGCTGGTCACGATGACGGCGCGGAGTCGTCCGCCGCGCAAATTGGCCGAAGGCAGTGGATTGTCGAACGTTGCCAACATACTTGCCGTAACGTCCTGCAAGGGCGGTGTCGGCAAGTCGACCGTGGCGGCGATGTTAGCCGTGAATCTGGCGCGGCGTGGGTATCGCACGGGGTTGTTGGATGCCGACATCTTTGGTCCCTCGGTGCCTACTTTGTTTCATTTGCCTGACGTTTCGTTAACTACGAATGCTGCGGAGTACATTGTGCCGATCCGGTCGGAAGGATTGTCGATCATGTCGTTCGGCTTCATGCTGGGCGATCAACCGGCCGTAATGCGCGGGCCGATGGTTTCGAATTTTGTCCAGCAGTTGTTGCATCAGGTTGCGTGGGGTGCGCTGGATTATCTGGTGATTGATTTTCCGCCGGGTACGGGCGATGTGCAGCTTACCTTGTGTCAACAGGCGCAGATTGATGCGGCCGTCATTGTGACAACGCCGCATGCCTTGTCGCTTACCGATGTTCGCAAGGGTATTTTGATGTTTGAAAAGGTGGATGTGCCGGTGATTGGCGTGGTAGAAAATATGGCTTATTTTGTGTGTGATGGTTGTGACAAGCGTCACTTGATATTCGGTGCATTGGCCGATGAACAGTTGCAGGAGCGTTTTGGTCTAGAAACATTGGCTTCTTTGCCAATGCGATCTGTCATGCAGGGTGGCATTGCAGAGTTGGCGGGGTGTGACGAGGCCGTTGCGACAACCGATGCGGTCATTCGTGCGCTGGGAAAAGCCCAGTTGCAGCAAGTCGAGACGCCGGAAGTCGAGGCTACGGAGAGTCATATTCATTTGCACTGGGCGGATGGAACGAGCACATCGGTTTCTAACCGGGCATTGCGTCTGGCATGTAGCTGTGCCATGTGCGTGGATGAGCTGACGCATCAGCCGATTCTGGATCCCGATCGGGTACCAATGGATATTCATGCTTTGGAACTACGGACAATTGGCAATTATGCCTTGGGTGTCAGTTGGTCCGACGGACATAATACGGGCTTTTTTCCTTACAAGGCCATTCGGGTATTGGCAGACCGATAGTGTTTTGGACGAAAAGACGGCCGACCGCAGACCGGGGCTATAACTTCATGTTTCCACAGTTGCCCGAAACTCTTACCCGCCACTCTTAACTGGATACCCTTACCCGCATGTCCGCCGTAGCCTTGGCAAAGGAGGAACCTGCTTACCCGAAGTGCTCAATTCGTTGAGAGCGAGTCGATTAAGGGTATCCGAGGAAGGGTGGCGAGTAAGTGTAAAAAGTTTTCAATATGCATCAACTGGGCCTCCCAGGGTCGGGGCTATGGGGGTAATGCAGGCGTTGCAGGGTTGATGTTGCGGAATGGGTGTGTGTTTCGTATGGTACGCGAGATGGATATAGGTAGTAAGGTAATGGTGTTGGTGGGTGATGCTGCGGGACAGTGGTGTGGTGGTCTGTTCGAGCAGGGTGCTTTGGTTTTGGCTTGCAGTGAAATTGCAGATATTGCCGGCTTGGATCGGATCGGCATAACTGTTGTCCAGAGCGGGGAATTGCCGGAAACGCTATTGGTTGAGCTTGGCGATGAGGCGATCGCGATCGAATCGCTAGCGGCCATCTTGCTCCCCTCGGTTCCGGATGTATCGCTTGAAAATCTGTCCCTGTATTTTGGTTTAAGTTCCGACGATCATGCGGCATGTCTGCACGGGGTATTTCAGGCATTGGTCGCGCGTGTGGAGGCACTTGCGATCGCGCAGTTGCAGACGATTTCGTCCCTGTTGCCGCGCGGCACTGCCGTGCAAACGTTCTTTGAAGGGTTCCGGTATGCGCGTGAGATGTCGGGGCCGATGGGCGAAGATATTGGCACGCTTGAGGGCGTGATTGCAACCGAGACGCCGCCAATCGTTCCAGACCGGCTGCAGGATCCCGAAATGTGGACGCCACTTGATTGGCATCTGGCCGAGGATTTGCTGGGAGCGGGTGGGCTGTTTTCGCAGGCTTTACCAACCTACGAGACGCGTGAGGGTCAGTTGGCGATGGCGCGTGCGGTGATCGAGGCTTTTAATGGGCGCAAGCATTTCATGTGCGAGGCCGGGACGGGGACCGGTAAAAGTCTGGCGTATCTGATACCTGCCATTTATTGGGCGCTACAAAACAAAACACCGGTGGTTTTAAGCACGAATACCAAGAATTTGCAGTCGCAGTTGTTTGAAAAGGATATCCCGCTCATCCAGCAGATTACCGGCTTGCGTTTCAAGGCGGCTTTGATCAAAGGGCGGGGTAATTATCTTTGCTTGCGAAAATTCCAGCAGGTACTTGAAAATGCGGATTTTGCCTTGCGGATGGGGCAGCATGATTTGGCGTCAACGATTGTCACGTGGCTCGGCGAAACGCTGACGGGGGATTTGTCGGAGGTCAGTGGTCTGGAATCGCGTGATGCGCGCTCCTTCATGCAGGATTTGACGGCTAGTGCGGATGAGTGCGGCGGGCGAAGTTGTCGCTACTACAAGCAGTGTTTTGTGCGCCGCGCCCGTGCCAAGTCGTTGGCGGCAGATGTGGTTGTGGCCAATCATGCACTGGTGCTGTCCGAGTTGTCGGAGGGTGCGCAAGCCTTGCCGGAACATGCGCATCTGGTACTTGACGAGGCGCACAATCTCGAGGAGGCCGCAACGCGGTATTTTACGGTAGAGATATCGCGTGGCCGGACGCGCTACTTCTTGCGGCGGCTAGGTCGATTGCGCATGCGGGGGCGGGGGACCGGGCTCCTCCCGCTGCTGTCCGCACAAGTAGGCGATTGCAGTCACCCGGTCTTGCAATCGATGCCCGCCGACATACAACAGAAACTGCTGCAGTGGGAGCAATCCTTAGAGCCTTTTTTTATAGCGGTTGGCAGGGTTTGTTCGGACACGACAGTCAGACGCTTAAGACCGGCCTATTGCGAGAGTCCGCTCTGGCAAGCGGTGTGCGACGCCGAGAAATCGTTGCGAGCGGCATTAGGCGCACTTGTGGCAGGATTATCGGCATTGATCGAGATACTGGAGGATCCCGAGGAGCAGATCGCGCCCGGTCTGCGGAATTTGACGATAGATTTTTCGGCGATGCGCGGTGGGCTGCAGGCCTTGCAGGATGATCTGGCTTTTGTGATGGCGCTCGATACGCCGGACATGGTGTTCTGGGCCGAGCGGGATATGATGGCAGCGGGCGAGGGGCGTTTGTTGAGTGCGCCGGTATCGGTCGGCGCGCAATTGATGGATCAATTGTATGGCACGTGTGAATCGATCATTTTTACGTCGGCAACACTGACGGTACGCGGACAATTTGATTATTTGCGCGGGCGTTTGGGGTTGGATCTTTTGGAACCAGAGCGGTTGGTCACCTTGAATGTTGGCACGCCCTTCCGGTACGAGGAGCAATCGGCATTGTTGGTGCCGATGTTCCTGCCAGAACCGACCGCGAATGGTGATCAAGGGTATGCAGAGGCTTTGGGGGCATTGCTGGCGAAGTTGTTTCGTCGCACCGGCGGCCGCGGGCTTACGCTATTTACGAGTTACCAGATGCTGCAGCAGGTAACGGCTCGCGTACGGGAAGGCTTGTATGCGGAGGATGTTGCCGTGTTGGCGCAGGGCGAGGCCTTTTCGCGTGAATATTTGACGGAAACGTTTCGGAATGAAATCGGATCGGTGCTGATGGGAACGCATTCCTTCTGGGAAGGTGTAGATGTTGTGGGCGAGAGTTTGTCGTGCGTGGTGCTTGCGCGATTGCCGTTCGGGGTACATACGGATCCCGTGATCGAAGCGCGTTGTGAGGCGTTGGAGGCAGCGGGCCAAAGCGCGTTCACGGGGTATTCCTTGCCGCAGGCCGTGATACGATTCCGACAGGGATTCGGGCGCCTTATTCGTCATCGCCAAGATCGCGGTGTCGTGATTGTGACGGATCGGCGCATTTTATCGAAATCGTATGGTCATTGGTTCCGCGGGAGTGTGCCGGTGCCGGCGGTTCCGATTCACAATGAAGAGCAATTTCTGGATGCGGTGGAGCAATTCCTGGCGATGGCGTAAGGGCGTGCATTATCGCCTGCTGCCTTTGCGGGCAGCAGGCGCATGCAACCCATTACCGGCGCTGGGGAAGCCAGCGATCAACCGAATAGGAACCGGCACCTTTGAACATAAACAGCACTGCTGTAAAAAGGAACATCAAGCCAAGCTCTCTGGTGCTGAAAGGATCACCCGCATGCGCCACAAAAACGGCTACTGTCATGGTGACGGCGATCAAGAATGATGCAACAGGCGTGAGCAGTCCAACGGTCAGAAGAACAGCCCCGATACTTTCGGCAAATGCAGCCATGAAGCCCCAGAAAACGGCAGGGCCCGGTATTCCCACCGATCCCATTACGCGGCCTAGGCCACGCCATGAGTCAGGGCCGCCGGTCAGCTTGCCGATCCCGTGTGTGAACATGGCGATACCGACAAAGATCCGCAGGGCGAGATATGCCAGGTTTGCCTCGGGTTTGGCACGCCATAAGTAATACTGTAACTGTTTCATGTTTGGTCCTTTCTTATTTGTATGTTTTGCCTGTCCGGACGGCATGTCCGGCCAGTCGGAAAAAGTTTTTGATGCTGTAGTTGCGATAGCCGCACATAATGTAGTGCATCCGCAGCCCCAGTTTACCGGACATAGGGATGCCGCCAAAAACTTGACCCACGCTGTCATCGCCGAGCGGGATGACCCATCCGAGGTCAAGTGGCTTAAAGGGGCGTGTTTGACGGTTATGTATGACACGGGCAACGTTGCGTCCGGCGTGTTCACCGGCGTAGTACGCGAAATTGACGGCTTTGCGCAAATATCCGTCGGGGATGGCGAATGCGGCGGCATCCCCAGCCGCGAATACATTCGGGTAGGCTTGGAGCGCCAGGGTCGGTTGCACCTGCATGCGCAGATCGCCTAGGAGTTCGACTCCGCTATTATGGGGGTGTACCGGAGCGATGGTTCCTTCGGTGCGACAGAGTAATGGGGCATCGAGACGCGTTCCATCGGTCAGGGCTACTTGCTGATTCGTAATCGAGCTGATTTCACTGTTCAGGTGCAGTTTGATGCCGTGTCGGTGAATACATGCAAGCACACGCTGGCGTTGCTTTTGGGGGAGAAAGGGAAGGATTTGGGGTCTTTGCTCCACGACATGCATATCGATGGCTTTGCGATCGCGCCAGGCGCGACGTTTCATGGCGATCGCCAATTCGAGTCCTGTGTAGCCGGCGCCATTGATTAAAACCTGCGGGGATGTGTCTTGTTGCAACAGTTTTTCGAAAGCGTTCTGCAATACTTGTGTATCTCCGAGACTTGTTACGGTATGGGTTTGAAGCGTCGCCAGGATCGGGGCGGGCGGCGCCGATACAGAGCCAAGCGCAACGATCAGGAAGTCATATGGTATTGGCCCCTTTTCTGTTTCTACCGTCTGCTCCGCAAAATGCATGGAACGGATATTGGTCTGTTCGAAACGCACGTAATCAGGCAGGAGGGATGTTACCGGGCGGGTGATCCATTCTTTGGGAATCAAGCCCGCAGCGTAATCCGGCAATGCAGGAACCATGGTGGTATCTGCATTTCGATCGATGACGGTGACAGTGCACTTCCCGCTCGCGGCAGCAGACCTCAGACCGCGAACCGCCGCAAGGCCTGCAAAGCCGGCTCCTGCAATGACTATGTTTGGTTTAGACATACATCACACATACTGTAAAAATGTACTGCAAAGCGATCAAAAAAAAGCTATAAGGGTATTTATGAATTTGATCGCGGAAAAACCGTCTACCTTACGAATGTGGTTTGTTGCCTTGCGTCCTTTTTCCTTTTCTGTCTCTGTGCTGCCTGTATTTTTCGGGACGACATTGGCGTGGGAATCCGGATTTACTCTACGTTGGCCCCTCGTGCTATTACTGGTTTCGAGTGTACTTTTTCTGCATGCTGCTGCGAATTTGCTGAATGATTATTATGATCATCAGCGTGGTGTGGATCGCGAAGTGTTGCCCGTGAGTGGTGCGATTGTGCGCGGATGGATCAGGCCGCAGCGCATCCGGTTGGCAGCATGGATTTTTCTGGTGTCAGGGATTGTAGCGGGGATTGCGGTAATCGGATTACATGGTTGGTGGATTGCAAATCTGGGGGCTGTGGGAGTGTTGTTGGCATGGGGGTATACGCGCAAGGATTTTTGTCTGAAATATGCCGGGTGGGGGGATCTGGCGATTCTGCTCGCATTCGGGATATTGCCTGTTATGGCGGGGTGGCTTATTCATGTTGATCGAATTACCTGGCAGCCGATATGGTGGAGTATTCCCGCAGGGTTGCTGGGGGTTGCGATTTTGCATGCCAATAATTGGCGTGATATTTCGAGGGATGCAGCGAACGGTTGTTACACGCTAGCTGTGCGAATCGGAACACGGGGTAGTCGGCGCTATTGGCAATGCTTGTTGATTGGCGTGCTTGGGTTTGTTGTCGTTTCGCTGGTCGGGGTCCATTGGATGGGGGTACCGCTGCGGGCTCCTGTCTGGACGCTTCTGGCCCTGGCAACCTTCCCTGCGATTGCGCAATTGGTGCGCACGGATTGGGCCCTGCATCCGGATGCGATGGCTTCACTCGATGCGCGCGCGGCCCGATTGCATCTGCTGTTTATGACGCTGCTGTGTTTGGGATTTATTATCGCGCGGTTGTGGTAGCCGCAAAGCGAGCCGCGGCGGCAGGGCTAGCCGACAAAAGCCTGTCGTACGAACGTGATGGTTTTAATAATCGAGTCTTGCAATATTTGTGCGGTATTCTAGGTTGTTTGATATGGATAAGGCTATATACGGTTTGCTGGTGCTGATTCTTTTTGTGCCCTTGGTATCGAATGGTATCGCCGGGGAGAGCAATGCGTGGGGAGAGGCGCGGATGAATCTGGTGGAAGAGACGATTGTTGGTCGCGGGGTCACCGATGCGGCCGTCGTGGATGCGATGCGCCGGGTCCCCCGTCATCTTTTTGTTCCGGAGGATGTTGTGCGGCATGCCTATGAGGACCGTCCGATACCCATCGGGCATGGCCAGACCATATCCCAACCCTATATCGTGGCTTTAATGACGGAATTGGTGCAGCCCCAGCCCGATTTCCGGGTATTGGAAATTGGTGCGGGTTCGGGGTACCAGGCTGCTGTGCTGGCCGAGCTGGTGGATCACGTTTACACGGTTGAAATTGTGCCGCCGTTAGCGACATGGGCAGAAGAACGACTTCAGCTGGCTGGATACACCAACGTTACGGTGCGGCAAGCTGACGGATTTTATGGTTGGGCAGAGCATGCCCCATTTGATGCAATCGTGGTTACGGCCGCAGCGCCACACATCCCGCCCCCGTTGCTGGATCAACTGCGGGAGGGGGGGCGCATGATCATTCCGGTAGGCTCTCGTTTTCGTGTGCAGCAGCTCGTGCTGGTGGAAAAGAAAAACGGCGCGTTTTTAACGCGTAATATTCTGCCGGTACGGTTTGTTCCTTTTACGCGCTCCGATCCGGCATCGGGATGGTAACGGCATGCATATGTTGCTTTCAATGGGGTTGCTTTCGGCGATGCTGCTCGCAACCCAATTGGTGCTGATACAGGCCTTGACGTTCGTTCAAGGGCACCATCTTGCGTATGCGATTCTCTCGATTGCCTTGCTTGGGTTTGGTGCGGGCGGGGTATTGGTGACGTTGCTGCGCGGCCGCTCTTGCGACCATCTGGAAGCATGGTATGCCCCCATGGCTTCGGCATCGGGGGTGGCTGTGGCTTGGCTTCCTCGCATTTCGCGGTTGTTCCTTGTCGATCTGGAAGTTGATTTGCTTTTCACACGGGCCGCGATTTGGGGGCGGCTTGCAGGGTTGGGTGTTTTGCTGGTCGTCCCTTTTTTGTTGGGCGCATTTGCGCTAACCGTCTTATTCCAAACGCGTTCTGGTAAAATCGGTAGTTATTATGCCGCGAATCTGATTGGTTCGGCACTGGGAGCATTGCTGGTTCTGCCGTGGCTCACGATTCAATTACCCGAGGATATCCTGCCGTGGTGTGGTTTGCTGGGAATTGGGGCAGGCCTGCTGGCAGGTAGAGGGTGGCGCTGGCATGTGCCGAGTGGATTTCTGGTTGTAGCTGCTCTGTTGACATCAACAACCTGGATGCCGTCCCCGTACCGTGATCTCGCCTATGCTTTGCAGTTACCGGAGCATGCTGTTTCCGGTCCGTTGCCGCATTATCATGGCCGTGTGCATATCGTGCGGGCACCGGGTTTGCGATATGCCCCCGATGTCAGTCTGCTGTATCGCGGTGCGGTACCAGCGGTACCGCATTATTTCGTAAATGGCGATCGCGTTGCGGTCCAGCTGGATCCTGCGATTGCTGAAAGCCGCATTTTGTTGCATACCCCGCAAGGCTTGCCCTATGTGTTGGGTGCATATGAGCGAACGCTTTTGTTGGACCCGGATGGCAATACGGCGGTGATGCCTGCGGCAGCGGTATCGGATACGGTCACGGTTGTCATGTCGCATCCGCTGATAGCGGCCGCGATGCAAGCTGTGATGCCGGATGGGGTAAGCCTAGTGCAGAAAGAACCGCGTGCGTATCTCGCAGGGGTGCGCGGTTTATCCTATGATTTGATTGTGTTTCCCATGCGTGGCATGTTTGGAGGGCCAAGTGGATTGCAGACGCTAGGCGAAGATCCCCTTTTTACAGTGGAAGGTATCCAGAGTGCTTTTGCTGTACTGGCAGAATCGGGCTGGCTGGCATTTCCGGTCTGGTTGGATGATCCATTGCGGCATAGTCTGCGGGTATTGGCACTTATCCGTGCCGTCTTGGAAACCGCAGGCGTTCGTGATCCCGCCGGACATGTATTGATTTTGCGTGGTTGGGGCTCTGTCCTGTTTATGGTTTCACCAGCCCCCGTTTCGCCTGCTGTGCAAACGATGGCAATGCAGTTTGCGGAAGCCGAGGGGTTTGACCTGTTGCATCCGGCACCGGAGGATACGGCCATGCGCCATGGCGACCCCGAGGGGCCGCCTGCAACCTTCTATCGTGCATTGCTCGGTTCCGAACCCGAGGTATTTTTATCTTCCTATCGGTTTGATATTCGCCCACCGACTGATGCCCGGCCTTTTTTTAACCAGTTTATGCGTCCGGGTGATTGGGCATCAGATCTTGCGTGGCTGAGTGTGAGTGAACGTGGTCTGATGATTATATATGTATTGTTGCTGCAACTGGCGGTTGCCGTTTTGCTGCTGGTGTTGTTGCCGCTATTACCCTTGCGTCGAGATATGGTTGGCGGGTGGGGGACATCCGGGTATTTTTGTGGGTTGGGGGCTGGTTTTATGTTGTTCGAGGTGGCGTTAATCCAGCTTTTGATTCCCTTGTGGGGAGCGCCGGTTCGAGGCGCTGCGTTTGTGATAACAACGCTACTTTTGGGCATGTCGCTTGGCAGCCGCTTTTCGGGTAAACTGTCTTTGCGCTGGATTGTCTCCGGTCGGCTCGCATTGTTAGCGGGGCTGGCATTACTACTCGTAGGTGTCAGCATCCCCCGCATCATTCATTGGGTACAGCCATTTGGTTCGGGGATACGTCTTGTATTGCTGGCGGTGTGCCTTTTCCTTCCTGCTATATTACTTGGCATGCCTTTTCCGGGCGGGATTCGATACCTGCGGCAGGCGGCGCCACGGCAAATTCCCTGGGCTTGCGGGATTGATGGGAGCCTGGCGGTGGTTGCTGCCCCCATGGCAGCAATACTGGCCTTGCATTTTGGCTATCCTTTTGTTGTTTTGCTAGGGGCAAGTGCGTATGCTTGGAGCGCATTCTGGGCTTCTACGGGCTGGAAGTCGGTCCTTGCGGGAACCGCCCAAAGCGAGGCGGATTTATGAGGTGTAATGCGCCACGGCAGGCTGATCTGTGGTATTTCGGATATGTCACAGTTTTGTGGATTTATTGTAATTCGGGCATTGACGAAACCTAATGGTTTCCATTATCGTATCTAGACATTTACATCCTAGACAAAAAGTTATTGATACCAGTGAACCATTATAACGTATGGCAGATGCAAGCATAGCACTAGGGCAGGCAGAAGATGCGGTTGCGGCAGGTGATGCCGACGCGTCCTCGGGGCGTGCGCTGTTCGCGGGAAATATGGAAGTATTTTCCAGCAAAGGTTTTGCGATATCTAAACAGTTGCTCGTGGTGGGGGCGTTGGTGCTCGTGTTTTTAAGTGTGTACGATACCTTCAGTGAGCAGCCGGATCCGCTTCCGGCTGTCATACAGCAGGAATTTGATGCGGTCGCGGCGCGTGCTGTCGTGCCCGGGACCGCATTATCGCAGACCATCGACATGTTTGATGACAGACGGATCTTCGGTCCGCCCCCGCCTGCATCACCTGATCAGGTGCCGCCAGTCGTGCATGGTTGGCGGACAGCGGTTCGGGAAAGCTGGGAATTGAAGGGTATCTCCCAGAACCCTGGTGCGGAGGGAGATGCCTCGTTGGAAGCCATCGTATTTGATAGTCGTTCCCAGCGCTTACAATTTCTACGTGTCGGCGAATCTATTCGAATTTCTGATGCCGATGTGGTTATATCGCGCATTCATCAGGATCGGATTGAATTGCGACGAGGTGACGAGGTCTTAATATTGGATTAATAATGACGCGACTGTCAGGTTCGCCCTTTCAGAATACGCGACAATTGCAGTAAGGAAAGTATCATGCTGAGCAGATCTGCGTGTATAATGTTGGTGTGTATGCTGGCGATGGTGATCGTTGCGCCTGGCTGGGGACAAAATCAGGTACGCATCGAATCCTCACAATCGATTAGCAGTCCGGGACAGCGATCCTTGTCGGATTACGGGATCGAAGGATTGGAGACACGGGTCAATCTACGGGCACTCGATTCCTGGGATGTTGCACAATTGATTGAGTTTCTGGCGCATCGTGGCGGCATCCGTAATATTGTGATTGGTCGCGGGGTGGCTGGTTTAACGACGCGCCTGAAGTTCGATGATGTGTCGGTTGGCGAGGCACTGGAAGTTGTGCTGTCTGTGAATAGCCTGGCCTATGTTGTGCGCGGCGGCATCATCACCATTATGACCGACGCCGAGTACCAGCAGCAATTCGGCACGAGTTTCTATGATCAAAAAGAAGTGCGCATGCTGCAGTTGCGCTATGCGGATTCATCACGGGTTCAGCAGTTACTGGAGCCGCTCAAGAGTCCGATCGGGACGGTGGTGTCGGATCCGGAGACCGGGGCCATTATTCTGATCGATACACCTGCCAAGGTGCGCGAGATGGAAACCATTGCCCTGGCTTCTGATTTGCCAACGCTGCAGCGGCAGATTCCGACTGAAACCAAATTGTTTGTGTTGCAGCATGCAGAAGTTTCGGACATGCAGACTAGCATTGCCGACGTTTTATCCGATGTGGGGCGTATCCGGCAGGATTTGCGGACGCGCACGTTAATTGTGACTGATTTGCCGCACAAGATGCGAGAAATTGAGCAATTGATTTCGGCTTTTGATCGCCGTTCGCGCCAGGTATTCATCGAGGCGAAGATTGTGCAGGTGGCCTTGCAGGATCAATTTCGGATGGGGGTAAACTGGAATTACTTGTTTCAGGGGATCAATCCGCGTTTTGTTGTGGATGCGTCGGTAGTGCCCCAGTTGATTG
>JBLRXB010000007.1:0-25060 GCA_047920915.1 Kiritimatiellia bacterium | reverse complement strand
GAGCATTTTTTGTATGCGGTAGAAAATCTGGAAAAGCTGGGAAGTTACTGGCTAGCGGTGGCGCATTTCGACGGCGGCGAGGAGCGTCTGGAGAATGTGGGTGAGTTTGGATTCGGTGGGCGCGCTGCGCATTTTCTGAAGGGCTTCGGGATCGTGCATGAGGCGTGCCAGACCGGAAAGGATTTGGAGGTGGCGGTCGGGAGCGCCCCCCACCGGCCCCAGCAGGATAAAGATGAGGTCTGCCTCTACCTCGGCGAGTTGTATGGGTTCGGGGCAGGCGACAAGGAGCAGTTTGGGATCCTGCATGACTTCCGTATGAGCGTGAATCAGGGCAACGCCCGGAGCAAGTGCTATCGGGAATTCACGGGCCGCGATGGATAGCAATTGCTGGCAGCTATTGGCGTCATGTTCAGGCATGCTCGTGTGCAGCAGCCTTTCAAGTGCGGATTCGAAGGACATGCCGGCAGGAGAGATGTGGACGGCTTGCACCGAGACGATATCCAGCAACTTTTGTGCTGGCCGGGCGTCGTTTTCCTGCTCCGCGTTTGGTAGGGGTGGGTGAAGCATCAAGGTGCTGGCATGGCTCCGGTTTGCGAGTAACATACGAGGCAATCGATCCATACCCGGGTGCCAGGAGAGACCACCTTCGCGTGCCGTGATCAGGATGCGCAGGGCGTTGGGTTCCTTGCATGCGAGAAGTTGGCGGCAGGCATCGGTCCATCCTCGCATTACCGGCCATGTCGGCGTCAATGCGGGTTTCAGGCTCTCTGTGATTTCCCGTATCCGGGGGGTGCAGTTTGCTGTGACGAGCAGCGTCAATTCAGCCCCGACCTGATGTGCCAGGCGCCAGATCAGCAAGAGCGTTTCCCGGAATGCGGGCTCGCGGTCGGCATTGGGCGGGATGGCCACAAGGATGCGGTCCAGGGTGTTGGGTTGCTCAGCCAGATGACACACCGCTACACGGGTATGGCATGACTGCAGGACATCTGTCAGGATACCGCCCAGCAGGGCGGCGCCAATCGCACTGTTCCGGGGCCAGCCCAGCAGGACGGTGGATGCGCGCAATTCGATGGCGGCGCGTTGGATGCCTTCCGCTACGGCCCCTGCCACGCGGACAGAAGGGGATACGGGGGCATCGGCGGCGACTGCTTGGGCGATGACCCCCATCATCATTTTTTCGTTGTGCGCAATATCGGCGGGGTCTTGCTCGTTGCGCATGACCACCCGTAGCGGGAACAGCGGCTCCTGGCTATTGGGGGGGCGTAGCAGGAGAGCCAGTTCAATGATGCGATCGGCCGATTCCGGATTGTCGACCGGGACGAGAATCCGTCCGGATTCCTGCGGGCTTGTTTCGCTCATCGGGGTTTGCAGCGCGACCCGTCGTCCGAAGAAATCGGTGATCCAGGGGCTGACCATGCAGGTTGTGAGAATCATCATAAGTGTGCCATTGAGGACGGCATCGTCGAAGATTTCGAGTCGGTAGCCTACCATGACGGCCGCCAGCGTTGCCGCGGCCTGTGTCACGGTGAGTCCGAAGATCATCCAGCCTTCGTCGCGGGTGTATCCGAGCCAACGCTGGGCAAGCATGGAGGCGACGAACTTGGTGCCGAACACGGCAATGACCATGTAGCCACCTACGAACCAGGTGTTGGTATCGCTGATAAATACGCGCGGATCAACGATCATGCCGACGGAGATCAGGAAGAAGGGAATGAAGAGATTATGGCCGACAAACTCGATCCGATTCATCAGGGCACTCTGTGGCGGTACGAGGCGATTGAGGGTAACGCCTGCAAGAAAGGCACCGATAATCGGTTCAACGCCCGCGAGACCGGAGAGGGCACCAGCGAGAAAGGCCACAACGAGCACAAACAGAAACTGTGCGCCCCCCTCCCGTGCGACATGCATAAAAAACCATTGACCGAGGCGCGGCACCCCCCAGAAAAGAACGCCCAGGAAAACGCTGAATGCAGCCGCCATTTTCACGAGAAAGAACCAGGAAAATGTATCCTGGCCATGCAGTTCGACGATCACGGCCAGTACCAGCAGGGCGAGGGTATCCGTGATCAGCACGCCCCCGACGCTGACCGAAACCGATTCGCGTCGGGCAAGGCCGAGGCGGCTGATCTGGGGATAGGTAAGCAGGGTAAAGGAGGCCAGCATGCTTGCGAGCAGAATCGCTTTGGTCCAGTCGAACCCCAGCAGCCATATGGCACCGATTGTGCCGATCAGCTGGGGTACGGCGAAACTGAGGCCGCCGAGAATGGCACTGCGGTTGCGATTGCGCATAAAGTCGGTAACATTCACCTCGAGTCCGGCGAGGAACATGATGTACAGGAGCCCGACGGTGCCCCAGACCTCGATAGCCTGGCCGCGTTCGAGCAAGTTGAGTCCGTTCGGGCCGAAGAGCATGCCAGCCAGAATCAAGAGGATGATATCCGGTGTGCGAATGGCGCGTCCCAAGAGGGGGAGAATCAGGACGAGCAATAGCACGGCGGCAATGATCAGTACCGGTTCGGTAAGTGGCAAGGATGGCATTTCCATGATGGCAGCCAGCGGTATATACGGTAACATAAAGATTCCTTGGCTTGTGTGCCGTTCTGTCAAAAGTTGACCGAACATTTTCTTTATACATGTTTATTTAACAAGAGGTCAAAGCGACTCGAGGCCTTCGCCCCCATTTTTCTTCTGTATTGCCTCTATTTCGGTGCACGATTACGCTGGACGATCCGCCTTCGCGCTTCGCTTGCTACGGCGGCACAAGTTGGTGCTTCGCTCTCCCATGTCCGCCGCATCGGTGCATTCATGATCAAAACCGGCGGCGGATGCCACGCATTATAGCCAATTGCGAGCCATTGTAAAGTTATGTGTAAACTTGTTGGTTCAGGAATTCGAGGACGCGGTAGGCTTCCGTGACACCCCAGGCCTGGGCCCAGCAACCGCGTTGGGTATGAGGTGTGTCGCCGTCGAGAATTTCGGGCAGATGCCCGATGCAGCCGGCTTCCAGAAGGGGTATGATGCTGTACAGGATTTCGCGTGCGCTGGGTTTCAGGTTTTCGGGATCATAGAGGGCGAGGGCTTCGCAATACGATGGGAAGGGCCAGGTCCATGCGGTTCCATTATGGTAGGCGGGTTTGCGGCGGGTATCTTCGTCACCGCTGTAGACGCCCTGATAAGGGTGCTCCGGTTTGTTGAGGAGTCCGTGGGGGCCATATACGGGCAAGGGGGGCACAACCTGCTGATCGGCGAGGCTGCGAATGGCGCCGGGGATCAGGAGGCGGGCCGTTTCCCGCAGGATATCGGCGATCGCCGCGGGGGCGTTGACGGCGCCCAGTGTAACGGCGAAAAGCTGATTGGGCCTGATGGCGTTGTCGGGGGTAGCCTTGGCGGCGGGTGTACCATGGCTGGCATGCAGGCAATCGGATAGAGCCCCATTGGTTTGCGGCAGGCGATAGAGATGCAGGATGGCGTTTTGCACCTGTTCGGCCCATGCATGCCATTGGGGATTCGAACCGTCGATTTCTGCCAGGAAGCGCAGTGCGGCATACCATAGGGCCTGGATTTCGATGGGGTATCCTTGGCGGGGCGTTCCTGCGGGGTAATTCGTGTCCATCCATGTGAAATGGGACGGGCTGAAGATCAGTCCGCTATCGGGATCCATGTGAATGCCGTTGGGGGTTCCCGTGCTATAGTTTGTGGCAAGGGACTGGAGAATCGTGATGAGTGGGCGTCCGCCGCAGTCCATTTCCAGCAGGCTGGCGTCGTTATCGGATGCCTGCAGCAAGTCGCGACAGGCCGTGAAGAGCCAGAGCGGTGCATCGGATGTGTCCCGATCGCGATCGTCGGTTCCCCGGATCATATTGGGAATGGTTCCGTGCTGCTCAAAGCGGGCAAACTGCCTGAGGATGTCGCGGGATTCGTCGAGCATTCCGGCCGCAATCATGCCGCGCAGGCAAATGAGGGTATCGCGCCCCCAGTCCAGAAACCATGGGTAGCCGGCAATGACGGTGCGGGCATCATCGCGGCGCACGATAAAGTCCTGAATGGCGCTGCGTAAAACGTCAGCAACGGGGACGGTTTCGTGTGAGGTTCTTGGTTCTCGTTGGCTCTTTTCCTGCTGCGAGCGGGCATTGATTTCGGGAGGGGTTGCATTGGGGACGCAAGCGGACAGGGTGTTGTGCTGTCCGCCTTCCAGTGGCACGGTAAAGAATCCCGGGCTAAAGAGGTCGCCGTTGGGTTCCAGGCCGCGATCGGCTTCGAAAGGGTGTGGTTGGGCATAGAGCCATTCGGGCTCCCAGGTAAAGAGTGCGCCCGGAATCTGCATTTGGAGCTGTGCATGGGGTCCTGGTTGGAAGAGGAAACCTTCGGTTTGTGTGGAAAAGGCAGCCGGCCAGTGGTGTTCCGGGCCGCTGTATGCCTTGGTTGCGCAATGGTTGTTGCGGTCTTCGATATCCGGGCGGAGGATGAGCTGGATGCGTTCGTTGTCGTGCAGTTGTTTGGAGTGGTCGTGAGCCTTTTCGCGCACGATCTCGAGTTCAACGTGATTTTGTTGGCGTTGCCAGGATAGCGAGAATTGCAAGGGGACGGTGCGGCCCATGCCGGCGGGCGTGTCAAAGTGCCAGATGACTTTTTTGCCCGGCACGATCTGGACATTGCGGGTACAGTCGAGGCCGATTTCGTGGGAATATCCCTTGTTAACGAGCCAAGCGCGGCAGCGTGTAAACAAGACATGGCGGTCCACGGGTACGGCGGGATGCAGGTTGGCGGCGAGCAGGGCATCGTACTGGCTTTCGATGCGTCCCCATTCCAGGCGTACCTGGCTGATGGCGCCGCACTGATTGGCGAGGATGGCGCAGGCGCGCGATCCTCGCAGATGTTCGCGTGTGTAGAGCAGTTGGATCGGGCGCGCAGTGTCGCCGCCGAGCCGCTGGATACGGCTGTGCACGTGGCGCATGCGTTCGGCTTCGTACAAGGTAAGATGCAGCTCGAGCATCGCGTCCGTTGAGAACCCTGCGGGGGGTATCAGGAGAGCGAAATGGTATTCTGATCCCGTCAGCGGCAAGCTTTCGGTAGCGATTTTCCTGTGTTTGCCATCGTGCAAGGTTGCACGGAATGGGCGGTGTGCTTTGATCAGGAGCATATGGTCGACGGGTAGCATTACGGTGCGGCGCAGATCCTCGGGTGCCTGCCACCGCGTGAGAATGGCTTGTTCGGGGCGCTGGCTGATGCGGGCACAGAAGGCGGCGGGGTCGGAGAGCAGTTCGTTTGCCAGGCGGGAGGAATCGATGTTGGTATGTTTTCCAATTGTATGGAACCGATTGTGCAGGGCTAGTGCTAGTGCCTTGGCTTGCTGCAGGGTTACGACGTCGTGTTCGGGTGCCGTTGGCAGTGGCTGGGTGGCAAGGCAGTATGCTTCGCCGGGTGGAATCACGCATGCAAATATATCGTCATGTATTGCAGGGGTAATGGTTTGGTCTGACAACAATTCGCGAAAGGTTTCGGCTTGTAACAGGGCGCGATGCCATTGCGCCCGGGCGGGGTTTTCGGTGTCGAGGTTAACGAGGACAAGGATGTTTTCGCCGTTGTGCGCGGTTCGCAAGACCTGGAGAACGCCCGATTCGGATGGCAGGGGGGCAATCGTTGCAGCATGATGAAAGGCGGGATGTTCGATGAGAATGTGATTGATGCGCTGGAGCAAGTCGATCTGGTTTTCGTTGGCGCCCCAGTTCAGTGGCGGTGCACCGTGTACATCGACTTTGGCGGTGGCGAACCACTCGACACCGGCGGTGATGCCGAAAGCGCCGCTATCGGCGGTGAGAGCAGACAGGGCCGTACGCATGCGGGCATAGCGCGGGGATGTGGCAGCGAGGCGATTGTTGTCGTGTGTTTCGGCAAAATGGATAAGTGTGCCGTGGGAGCGTGCGCTCGCGTGATCATGCCGGATCTGGTGTTCGAGACCGGGGCGGTCATAAATCTGGAAGATTTCAGAGTAGGCCCAGTTGAGATCGGCTCGGGCGAGGAGGTTTTCGGTCGTGCTAATACTTCCGCCGAGCCCCTCGAGCAGGAAGATCGTTTCGGGGTAGGATTCGCGCACTTTGGCGACGATGTACTCCCAGACGGGCAGGGGGATCATGTACCCTGCATCGCAGCGGAAGCCATCGACACCGCGCTCGCACCAGAACAGGAAAACATCAGCCATATATTGCCAGAGTTCGCGGTGCTGGTAATCGAGTTCGGAGAGGTCTTCCCAGACCACGCCCCATGCGCCGGGGGAGGCGAATGAATTGTCGGGATTGCGTGCGAACCATTCGGGATGGTGAACCTGCAAGTGGGATGCCCAACCGGTGTGGTTAATCGGTAGATCCAGAAAGACTCTGGCACCTCGCAGGTGCACCCCATCTACCAGTTCGCCGAATTGTTCGAGTGGTGTGCTGGAGCGGTCAAATTCAGCCAGAGCGCGGTCGACATTAAAGAAGTCGATTGCGGCGAATGGGCTTCCGAACCGGCCCATCCGGGCAAATGTGGTAGGGACGGGGTGGATGGGAAGTAACTGGACGATGCGGAATCCGAGCGTACCGATAATATGGTCGAGTTCTTGGGCGAGATCCCGGAATGTGCCGGATTTGGGAATCAGGGTCCAGTCCGCGGCATCCAGTGCGGCCAGGGACTCCTGCGGTAAGGGCGGGTCGGTATGGGTCTGGCGATTTGCGCCGAACTGTCGGACAAAGGCTGTATACATGGTATTGGCGGCACATGCGGTTGCCGGCTGAACCTTGATCTGCAAATTAGGTCCGTCCGGCCATCTGGGTGTGTGGGAGTCTGCGGGCAGGAAAAAGGCTTTGGCCTCAAAAACGCCGGGTTCATGCAAGGGTATCCGGATTGCAAACGTCCGCTTGGAGGGGTCAGTGGTTTCGGTTTGTTCGGTCATGGGAAAATCTTGCCAGTCGCTTGCGAGCAAGGGGGCGTGTTTTTCGGTATGTGCGATAATTTCGCTGCGATGGAGGTGCGCGGCGCCGAAGTTTGTACGTAGCCAGGCGGTTCCTGCGGTGGTATCGGCGGGGCCGGCAAGTGTGATGGTGAGGATATCCCCGCAGCAACAGGAGGTGTGTCCGCCGGGAGGAGGGTTTTGTATCCAGGATTCCATGATGTACCTGCTCAGGCTGCTTGTTCCATTGTGGGTTGCATCGGCGGCATGGGAATATCGAGTCCATCGGCAATGGCGCGCAGCAAGTCATACTGGGCAGGCGCGATATTGCCATCGTGCAGGATGGTTGTGGTGCAGGCTTGGATACAGCGGCGTTTCACAAAGGGGGCGGCGTGGGCCAGTTCTGCAAGGGCGCGGGCAACATCATCGAGCGAAACGTCGCGCAGGGTGCCATTCTTCCATTGGAGGTTATGCATGCCGGCCTGATAGCAGGGTTCGGCGGAGGTTGTGCTCGGTGTGCCCCAGCGAGCCAGAGCCGAGAGCAGGATTTCGATCTGTTGGCGGACGGTGTCCAGGGATCGGTGGCGAATGGTGGCTTTATCGACAGAACCGAAGACGGAGCCGAGTTGGCGCAAGATCATGTTGCGGACGGCAAATTCAAAGAGGTCGACCTCCTCGTTGGCCTCGGTGAGTTCAAGCAAGGCTTTGGAAAAATCCGGGTAGATATTTTCGGGCATGGTACGAAGTGCGGGCAAGAGGCGTTCTGCGAGCGGCAGCCGGAGGGCTTGATTCATACTTTTGACGGATGGCAGGAATGTTTCGATCAGCGGCAGTGCCGTGGGGTCGAGTCGTGTGAGGCTTTCGCGTTGCCGTTGTTGGAATTTTTCCTCGGCGAACCAGAGCATGGCGTACAGGGTGGCGCGGGCCTTGAGGGGATCATGCGTGGCTGTTTCCAATTCGGTTGGCATCATACGCATAATCTCGCGGGCGGCGACCAGATTGATCACGCCAGCGAGTTCGGTGTCTTCGGTGATTTCCGCCGGTTGCGAAACGGTTGGTGCCAGCGGAGGTGGCGTGTTGTGCGCGGTTTGCTGCCAGGTACCAGATGCATCAATCCTGCGAATCCGTTCCTCGAGAGGGGGGTGCGTGGCAAACAAGGACATGAAGTGACGGCTGCAGTCCCCGAAGAAAAGGTGTCCGGCTTCGGCTGCATGGGCATTGGTGAGGCGGGCACCCATGGAGAGTTTGGCAATGCGCCTCAAAGCACTGGCAATGCCGCCCGGGTTGCGGGTGTATTGGACTGCGGCGGCATCCGCCAGGAATTCGCGCTGGCGGGATATGGCACTTTTGATGAGATTGGCGAAGAATACGCCGACATATCCGATGATAATAAGCGCAATTCCGATAAAGGGCAGTGGGTTTCCGCCTTTTTTGTTGTTACTGCCTCGGCTGCGGCCGCTGCTGCCGGAGAGGTAGGCGGTACGCAGCAAGATTCGGCCGATGAAGGTGATCATAATGATACCGAAAAGGATGCCCATGAGCCGAATGTTCAGGCGCATATCACCATTTACGATATGGCTGAACTCGTGCGCGATCACGCCCTGCAGTTCGTCGCGCGAAAGCGTATCGATACAGCCGCGTGTGACGCCGATGACGGCATCGCGCTGGGAGTATCCGGCCGCAAAAGCGTTAATGCCCTTTTCTGTCTGCATTACGAATACAGCCGGGACAGGCACGCCGGCGGCGATGGCCATTTCCTCGACCACATTGAGCAGTTTGCGCTCGGCGGCATCGCGTGTATCCGGGCGCACGGGGGCACCGCCCAGCATGCGTGCCACTTTCGTTCCACCGCCTTGGCGTAGTTCCATGACCTTGAAGAAGGATCCGGAAAAAACGACGAACGGCACAAGCAGGAAGGTCCAGAGGGCAACGGTTGCGTTCCACCATGCCAGGGTTCCGTCCGGTTCGTCGTCCGCCACATGCAAGAGCGTCATTAGCAGTGCATATACGGACAACGTTATGGCTAGCACGGCGAGGCCATATAAAACGACCAGCATACCGGAGCGCTTACGGGCTTGTTCCTGGTGCGCGAAAAAGTCCATTTAGAAGCTGACCTTGGGTGCCTCGCGTTCTTGTGCATCGGTGATTTCGAAGAGATCAGCCTGCTGGAAGCCCAGGGCACCAGCCAGCAGCACGGCCGGGAACTTTTCGCGAGAGGTATTATAGTGCATCACCGCATCATTATAGGCCTGCCGGGAGAAGGCGACTTTGTTCTCGGTGGAGGTAAGTTCTTCCATGAGTTGGGACATGGTCTGGTTGGCTTTCAGGTCAGGGTAGCGTTCGACAACGAGCATCATTTTGCTCATTGCGCCGGCCAAGGCACCCTCGGCGCCAGCGAGCTGCTGCATGGCGGTGTGGTTGCCGGGGTTGGCTGCGGCTTTTGCTCCAGCGGAGGCGGCCTGATTTCTGGCGGCAATCACGGCCTCGAGCGTTTCGCGTTCGTGTTTGATATAGCCCTTGGCCGTTTCCACCAGGTTCGGGATGAGATCGTAGCGGCGCTTGAGTTGTACGTCGATCTGGGCAAAGGCGTTCTTGTAGCGGTTGCGCAAGGATACGAGTCCATTATAAATGGAAACCGCGAAGATAACGACGACGACTGCGATAATGAGAGCAATGATTCCACCGGTCATGATACGGCCCCTTTCTTATGAATTACACGTTGCTGCTTGGCAGATCGATTGAAGGTTACGTTTTGCGTGCGTCTGCGTCAAGGCGCATGCGCGTTGCGCAGCCATAAAGTGCAGGGGGCGGGGGGCTAGCAACCGGGATCTCCGCCATTGTTGAAATCGTTCTTCTTGAAGATCCGCATCTATTTTTTTACTAAAACCTAAATAATGCCCCTTTTTTGGTGGAAAATCGCAAAATGCACAATCGGTGAATTTTGGGATGATTATAGGCCTTTACCTTGTTTTGGAATGGTGGTCAGATAGTTGGCGACAAGTGCCAGACAAGGTAAGGTGGTGCGAGTGCGCTGCGCGCGATACGGCTACTTGTAATCGCAAGGAAATGAGGAGAGAGTCATGCCGGAATTAAAGGGAACACAGACGCAGATCAACCTGAGTACGGCGTTTGCCGGTGAATCACAGGCGCGCAATCGGTACACGTATGCGGCGAGTGAGGCGCGCAAGGCGGGATACCGTCAGGTTGCAGACATTTTTGATGAGACGGCGGATCAGGAGCGTGAGCACGCCAAGCGCCTGTTTAAGCTGATGGCTGGTGGCGAGATAGCGGTTACGGCGGCGTTCCCCGCGGGTCCGGTAGGCTCGACGGTTGAGAATTTGCGTCATGGTGCGGCTGGTGAGCATTATGAGTGGACGGAAATGTATCCTGGGTTTGCGAAGACGGCGCGCGAAGAGGGTTTTGAGAATATCGCCAAGGTATTCGAGGCGATCGCGGTTGCCGAGAAGCAGCACGAGAAGCGTTATCTAGCACTGGCCGCCAGCGTGGATGCCGGAACGGTATTCATGAAGGAAAAGGCTGTGGTGTGGCGTTGCATCAACTGTGGTTATATTGCCGAAGCCAACGAGGCACCCAAGGTATGCCCGGCTTGCGCGCATCCGCAGGCGCATTTCGAACTGCTGGCCGAAAACTGGTAAGCTGAAGATGCGGGTTGGGCTTGCCAGCCCGCATGCAATTCGCTATACATTGGCCATTGCAGGTTTAAACGTTTAATCGGAAGAGGAGAAAATCATGGAGAAGTACGTCTGTAATCTTTGCGGTTATATTTATGATCCCGAAATTGGTGATCCGGATAACGGTGTTGCGGCGGGAACGGCTTTTGGTGATCTGCCCGAGGACTGGGTGTGTCCGGACTGCGGAGCTGGCCAGGACGATTTTGAGCCGGTCGACTAAGCTTCGTTTGGATCGAAAGATCGTTTTTGGGCTCCCTGTTTTGCAGGGAGCCTTTTTTTTTGTTTTGCAAGAGCCTTGAATCCCGTACTGTTAGCGCGCATGGAAAGGGGGCGTGTTCATGGAACAGCTTGAAATAGGAACTTTGTTGGAAGGTGATCAGGAGCTATTGCGCCGGGCCACAGATGAGATGGCAGCGCAACCGGTGGATGAGGAACGGATGGCCGTGCCGGAAGGGGATGCTCCCTGGCTACAGACGACGATTGCCAAACCGGTGGCCGTGACAGGTCCGGGCACGTTTCTGGGCAAGGCGCAGCGGCGGTTGGAGTTTGTGCCGACGTCGAAGCCGGGCTGGCGGTTCGAGCGAACGGATTTGGCCAATTCGCTGGATATCGAGGTGTCGGTACGTACGATCTGGACGACTGCGCGGAATATTGTCTTGTGCAGCGGTTCGCCGCATAACTACATGCGGATGGTGGAGCATATCGTAGCGCTGAAGTATCTGGGGCTTGATAATGTGCTGATCCGGCTTGACTCCGGGGATCCGCCCTTGTTTGAGCGCAGCAGTATGGATCTGGTCGAAGCCTTGGATCGTGCGTGTATCGTGCAGCAGCATGAGCCGGCCCGCGTTTTCAGCGTAAAAGAGCCGGTTTCGATCACGGCTTCGAACGGGGGCTTTCTAACGTTTCTGCCGGCGCAGGATGGCAACAGGCGCCTGACGGTCGATTGTGCGGTAAATTTTGCAACCGCAATTGGCAAGCAGCGGATTCGTTTTGATGTGAATCCGGAGACGTTTCGCCATGGTGCAGCCGCGCGGACCAACACCCATATGTGGATGATGCTTTACTGTAAGACGGTCGGGAAGTTATTTGCCGATACGCGCAACCTTGGATATTCGCTCGACAACATACTTGTGGCGGGGCCGCGACATTATGTAAACAAGCCGCTCTTGGTGCATAATGGTAAATCGCTGGAAGCCGTTTGGCATCGGGCTGTATTGGATTTGCTGGCGGCGGTTGCGCTGATCGATCTGGGGCGTTTTGCGGGGCATATCATATCGTATAAGGCTGGTCATACGCTGGATTGCGACATGATCCGGTTGTTGTATCAGCGCGATTTGCTGGAGGAAATTTAATGGAAACAACGGTGCATCCTGCGGCGGTTGTCGAAGATGGCGTGGTGCTGGGTGATGGTGTGCGGGTGGGTCCTTTCTCCTATATTCGGGCCGGTGCACAGATAGGTGCCGGTTGCACGATCGGTTCGCATGTGACGATTCATGGCTGCGTGACGCTTGGCAAGAATTGCCAGGTGCATGCGGGTGCCGTGCTGGGGGATTTGCCGCAGGATCTGGGGTTTGAAGGAGAGGCATCCTTTGTGCGGATTGGCGACGATTGTGTTTTGCGTGAAGGTGTGACGATCCATCGCGGCACGAAACCGGGCACAACGACGGTAATTGGCAATCGGTGCATGTTTATGGCTAACAGCCATGCCGCGCATAATGTCGAGACCGGCGATGATGTGATTTTGGCGAATGGTGCGCTATTGGGCGGGTATGTCAAGGTGGGGGCACGAGTGTTCATCAGTGGTAATGCCTTGGTGCACCAGTTTGTGCAGATTGGTGATGTGGCTATGCTAGGAGGGGGCTCGGCGGTCTCCAAGGATGTGCCGCCGTATTGCACGGTGCGTTCGCAGAGCCTGAATCGCGTGGTGGGGCTAAACATCGTTGGATTGCGCCGTGCAGGAATTGGTGCCGCCGAGCGAGCAGCAATCAAGCGCGTCTTTAAAACGATCTATCTGGGTGGCATGGGGGTGCGCGATGCGCTGGCGGTTTTGCAAGCCGAGGATCTTAGCGGGATGCCTGCTGCCGAGGCCTTCATCCGGTTTGTGAAATCCTCGCAAAGGGGCATATGCGGATATGCACGTGGTGTCAGCCAACAGCAGGATGATGAGGGGTGAGGATAAGACCTGACTGGCACGCACGGAAAGTTCAATCGTATGCACCAAAAGCTTGGTGCCATTCAGAGGCTGCCTCTCAGCGCGCTTGATATCCCGTGTGAGGTGGGATAGGGTACGACGAGATCGATCTACTTGTTTCATGCCCCGGTAGCTCAGTTGGACAGAGCAACAGATTCCTAATCTGTAGGTCGGAGGTTCAAGTCCTCTCCGGGGTACCAGTGCGATTGATTTGTCTACTCATAAGAAAATCGCATCATCTTTGCCTGCTTAGCTTAGGAGAACCATCATGCTATTGCCCCGATCGATTAAACGGATTCTGCAGGTTTTGTTTTGCCTGTTGGTGTTAGTGGTGTTATTGGCTGTCAGTTTGCCGGGATTGCTTTCAACGCGACGGGCACAATCCAGGTTGCTGGATCTGGTCAATCGAGAATTGGGGGCAACACAGCAGGTGAGCTGGGACCGCTTCGCGCTGGGGTGGTTTGGTGGACAGCGCATAGAAAATCTAGTTTATCGCGACGGCGATATGGCGTTCAACGTTGAGAGCCTATCGATAGAGAAGGGGTTGTTAGCCCTGATTGGGCGGACCGTGCAATGCGGTCAGGTCACGATTGAGAGTCCGCGGATGGTGTTTATCTTGCCCGCTGCCAAAGAGACGGAATCGATTCCCTCTGATTCGCGTGATCCTGCGTCTCCACCGGCTGTTGATAAAGACCGGCCCGCGCCCAAATCTACAGATGTACGGGATAAAGGAGAGGCCCGCGCGGCAACCGTTGCGGAGTTACCGGTCTTCCGGATGCCGTTAAAAATCAAGGGATCTATTCTGGTACGTAATGGGCACCTGCAGGTAACCAATGCAACCGCCACTGAAAATATGCTTTGGGAAGATATACATCTGGAAGCTGATTTTTCGAAGGGGGTTCACGAGTCGATGGATGTTCGGTTGACTGCCAAACAAAAGCATCCAACGGGAACCGGTGATGTGTCATTGGCCGTTTCTACGCGCGTTTTACAGACTGATGGTTCATTTGATGCCAAGGCCCTGTTCGCGGAGATTTCTTTTGAAGCGCAGAAGGTACACTTGGGTTCGATGGCCTGGATTCCGCATGAACAAGCTGGTGCGCCGATGTTTCTCGGTATGTTGGACACAAAACTGGATGTTGTCGTTATTGGAATCGATCATGCGAATATTGATGGTATGATGCAAATAACCGCGCCGGCTATTTTTGGCGGGCCGCTTGGTGAAGATCGTCTGGAGCCGGGCGATGTGACCGTTACAGTGAACGCAAGGTGGCAAGACAATGCCTTGCGGGTTGAATCACTTGGTGTCGATAACGCGCTGCTTCGTTTGCAGGGTTCCGGTTCGCTGGCCGTCGGGCATGGGACCACGTATCCTGCGGGGCAATTACAGATAGATCTGAAAGCCGATCTTGCCCGTCTTCTGGCGCAGTTGCCGGCGACCATGCAATGGCACGAAGGCATGGTTCTTGAGGATGGTGTTCTTTCGGGAGAGCTAGCATTGGTATCGAATGGTGAGAGTCTGGCGATCAAGACCACCATGGCACTGCCGCATGTGCGAGCCCGGCAGCAGGAAACGATTTTGACCTTCGATGATTTTTTCAAGGCGCATGTGGCTTTGACGATTTCTCCGGTGGGGCCTGAAGTCGAGGACATCGCTGTTCAAACGGGTTTCGCCAGTATCAATGGCAGGGGCAATCTGGATGCATTTAGCGTTCTTGTTGATGTTGATCTCGATGCCGCCCGGCAAACAGCCGCCCATTTTGTCGATGTAGGCTCACAAACGCTTGAGGGGCAGATCTCGTTTGAGGGGGCGCTTCGGAAAGTCGATGAAGACACGCGGTCCTTTAGCGTCGCGGCGGCATCGCCTGGTATAGGGGTTGGCCTGTCGAAAGAGCACGTCTTCGCGCTTGAGGCCGTGCGTGTGGAAACGACGGGCAATTTGCATTTTGCCAATGGTATCGCCGGTCTGGTGCGTGTGTCGGATGTGCGAGCTCTGGTGCAGAGCGAGCCGGTCAAGCTCAGTGTAACCGTCGCGGATATCGATCTGACGGCAGACCCACTCGTTGTGCCCTCCGCCGGTATGCAGTGGGACGTTGACCTTGCGCGTGTGCGCACGATCCTTGTTTCGGCAGGCATGCTGGCAGATGATGTCAGCTTTGCAGGGCAGCTTCGTGGTGCCGCCCATGCATCTGTGCAGGATGATGTTTTGCTGATAGCACCTATGGAGGCGAGTGTGACGAACGTGCGCTTCGCAGCGCCAGGGGTAGCGTTTGATGAGTCGTCCATAACGACGCAGGTGACATTATCCTTTGCGCTGCCTCCTGCCGAACCCTCTCTGTGGCTGACCAATATGAGCCTGAAAGGCAGCTCGTTTTCGTTGCATCTGCCAGAGATGCATGTTGCGTTGCCGGCCGATGCATTGCCGCTGTTCACGCTGCAGGCTGTTCTTACCGCTGATTTGACGGCCCTGATGCCGCATGTGCACAATGCGACTGGTGCGCCCTTGGTGGTTGATGGGGAGAGTTCTATTTCGGTTTTCTGGCACGGACCTTTAGATCCAGCCTGGGAAAATATGGTGCGACATGGGCAGGGAACGGGAGAGGTTCGTGTGCCGCGCGTGATGGCGTATGGTATGCTTGCTACCAATGTGGTTGCATCGATGCTGGCGCGGGATGGGCAGATCAACCTGATACTTGATACGGCTGCGAATGATGGACGCGTGTTCATAGAGCCCTTGCTAGATGCTAGCGGTGAAGATCCTTTACTGCTCGTACCACCGCATTCGCACGTTATTCAGAATGTGACGCTTACGGATGAGATGGCTACCGAGTTGCTGGGACTGGTGCATCCCTTGCTGCGTGGTAGTTCTGTCTTGGGGGGTACCGTAAATCTTACTCTTGAGACGTGCCGGATTCCTTTGTCCGAAACAGGTTTGCAAGGTGCTGCCTTACGAGGGGTTTTTACCTTGCGGGATCTGGAGCTTGAAGCGGCGGGTTTGCTTTTACAAATCATGGAAACGGCAAAGTTGCGTGAGCGGCACGTGCGCGTGGCCGAGCAGCAAATTGTGTTTTATGTCAAAGACGGGCGTATTCATTCTGATCCACTGGCGCTGAAGGTAGCGGGTCACGCATTGTCTTTGGCGGGATCGGTTGGGTTGGATGCTTCGCTGGACTACAAGGTGCTGGTGCCGGTGAGCGAGGCCAATGTGGGAGGTGAGGCATTCCGTTTCCTGGAGGGACAAACCCTCACATTGCCAATTGGCGGTACGGTTATGCGTCCCAAGATTGCCCGCGATGCCTTTGCGCAGGCGATTGCCGCCATGGCGGCTGATGCCGTAAAAGCGGCGATTCGCGAGGAGCGCCGCGAGGCAACGCAGGAGTTGCAGCAACGCGCAGAGGATGCCCTTCGTGATCTTCTGCGCAAAAGGCGCTGATGTAGATTTGTGATGCAAGTGGTATTTGCCTGCGTAAACGCTTGGCGGTTCGGTAAAACAGCTCAAGCGCGGGCTGGATGCATCGATGGCGCGAGAATCTACGATTTGCGCGCAACGCAGATATGTGGCTGGCGGTTTCCGGGATCCTTGCGTTGAAAAGAGTCGTGCGGAGCATGCTGCGATCTTGCAATTTGTTGCAATTGCGATCATCACTGGTTATGTTACCGCTTCGCGCAAACGGGTATTCGGGATACAAATTCACTGTTGCTATGCGGGTTTGCAGCTCATGAGATGGAAGATAAACAGGGAAAGATCATATGCGGTTTAGCTTTGGTGCGTGCAAACGGCTGAAGGCCGTTGACTTCTTTGCGTTTTGTAATGCCATCCTTTTTCTTGTGATGTGTGTGGTGACCTATTACGAGCGTTTTCTCGACTACCGTGGCCGGGGGAATGTGTACGAGTTCTATGCGTATGCAGCGGTGATCGTGTCTGGAATCCTGATCCTGTGGTGGTACTTACGCCGATTCACTTTTCAGCCGGCGATTCTGCTGCTGATACAGGGCGGTATTCTAGCGCATTTTGCGGGGGGGTTCATCCCGGTTGACGGCGAGCGATTGTACGACGTCTATATATTCGCCATCCGGTATGACAAATATGTCCACTTCTTGAATGCGCTAGGTGCCTGTCTCGTAGTGAATCATATTTTTTCGTTAATTGGCGTTCGAATCCCGTTGCTTCGGGACTGGGCCATTTTGCTGATCGTCATGGGACTCGGCGCTTTTGTCGAGGTGCTGGAGTATTTTGTGATGTTGACCATCCCGGATGCCGGGGTTGGCCATTACGACAATAATATGCAGGATCTCGTTTCAAATATGGTGGGAGGCATCGTCTTTCTTCTTGGCCACCGCTGGTACTGCGAGCGCCGTCGAAACTTGTGAGAGCCGTTTTAAGGCATTGTTATGCGGAAACCGATTCATTCGCTTTTGGGGGGGGCTGAGATCATAGCCTTTCTGGCTCTTTACCAAGGGCTACAGTGGAGTGTTGGTATACGTGTTGAATCCACGCAGTGGGCGGCACCGATGGTGTGGGTAATGGCACTTGCCGGTGCCCTGTATTATTTCTGGTATTCGCCTGTCCATTTGCATGGCGATACGAGTTTCGAGCGTGGATTCATTTGGGGCGGACATAGCGGCACCGAGCCCGGGGTGTGGCGCAATGCTTACCGACCCTATGCTGGTTTTACACTGGTGGGTGTAATTGTGCTGATCATTTGGGCATGGCAGCGCGACCCGAATTTTATCGTGAATACCAATTGGAAATCTTTTGGTATTCGATTGCCGGGGTACGTCGTGTCTGCTTTTGCACAAGCCATGTTTTTCTATGGATTCATCTTAACTCGTTTGCGCCATATGATACCCGATTCAGCGGGAAGCGGTGCGGCCTGGCGTCACCGATTATCCGTTGCACTGGTTGCGACCATTTGTTTTGCCGCTTTTCATCTGCCTAATCCTCTGCTGATGGCGGTTACGGCGATTGCGGGTTTTTTCTGGGCATGGATTTTCTATCGATATCCGAATCTGTTGCTGTTGGCGTTGAGCCATGCTGTGCTTGGCAACCTTTTGCACCGGGTCGTTCAGGTACACATGCGGACGGGACCGTTTTATGGCCAGCCTGACCGCCATGTGATACGGCACATTATCCCCGGACTACGCGGTATAATCGGCGACATGTTCTAGGTGTTCGTTATTCGTAGCGCAGCGCGTCGACCGGTTCATACCGTGCGGCCCGCCAGGCCGGCCATAATCCAAATACGATGCCGATGCTTGCGGCCGCGCAAAATGAGAGAGCTGCCGCCAGCCAGGCCCAAGTTTCGGGGACCCCTAAACCTCCGGATAGCCTGTAGATGAGCGCGCCGAACCCAATTCCGATCGCACCCCCCAGTGTGCTTAGCATGACGGCTTCCGCCAGAAATTGCACCAGAATGTCGCGAATCCGGGCTCCCAGTGCTTTGCGCAAGCCCACTTCGCGGGTCCGTTCCGTAATTGCAACGAGCATGATATTCATGATGCCAATGCCGCCGACCAGTAGCGCAAGTACGGACATGCCGTAGAGCAGCGTGGTTAATACGGTTGTGATATCCTCAAATGCGCGGCGAAGTCGGGCCATGTTTCTGAATCGGAACACCTCATCGATAGCTTGTCCGGCGTGTCGCTGTTCCAGCACCGCGGCTACGGCCTGCCCCGCCGCCTCCATGCGTTGGGGATGGACGACTTCCAGGTGCAATTGATCGAGAGCAGACCGATCAAGCACCGTACGCATAGCGGTTGTAATGGGAACGATAACGATATCGTCCATGTCCGCCCATGGGTTCATGCCGCGTTCCGGCAACACCCCGACGATGCGGTAGGGCAAGCCATTGATCATAACGGTTCGTCCCAGCGGATGATCCGTGCCCAGCAGATTACGTGCGGCAGTCATGCCTAAAACAGCCACGCGCATGCGCTGGTGCATTTCGTCCGCCGAGAAGAACCGGCCCGCCCCGATTGTGTACCCGCTCAGATCGGCTAATTGTGGCTCCGCGCCGACGAGGCGGATGATATGCGAGCTGCCTTGCGGAACTGAAACCTCTGCTTGTCCCACCACGATACCCGCGGCGGTCGTGATGTCTGGTAAACGGGCTATTGCTCGAACGTCCGCCAGGCTTAGCTCGACATTGCCGCGGTCATATACACGGTGGGAGTGCGGCGCGACAATGAGCAGGTTGTTTCCCAGTGCCTCGAGCTGTAGGTGGATCGTTTCCCGTGCCCCTGAAACGAGCAGGATTGTCATCATAAGTGAAAATGTGCCGATAAGGACGCCCAGTGCCGATAATGCGGCCCGGCAAAATTGTGCCCGTAATGCCCGACAGGCCTGTCCGACCAATGCAACGCCAAGCCGCATGCGCGCAGACGGAGGGGCGGCAGAAGACGTGAGAGCGATAGCGGTACTTTTGGCGTCGCCCGTATGCGCATGTTCGTCGGCTTTCGTGTCGCTAACGATGACGCCATCGCGCAGTTTAATACAGCGATGCGCGCGGGCGGCGACATCGGGATTATGCGTAACCACCAGTAATGCGGTGCCTTGTTTATGCAAAGACGCCAGCGTGTCCATGACGCTGTCGGCTGCGTGGGAGTCCAGATTGCCGGTAGGCTCATCTGCCAGCAGCAGCGGGGGGGTATGAATCAACGCGCGGGCAATCGCCACGCGTTGCCGCTGGCCGCCTGAAAGTTCGTTTGGGCGTCGATGTGCGAGGTCGGCTATACCCACCTGATCCAGGCAACGGTGCGCCGTCACGAGATCCGTCCGTCCAAGTCGATAGACAGTTGGCAACGCCACATTTTCCAGAACGGAAAGACGCGGGAGTAAGTGGAACTGCTGAAACACAAATCCAATCATGCGATTTCGTATCTCCGCGCGTTCATCCTCCGTGCGGTGAAGAACGTCGTGTCCGCAGAATGCATAGCGTCCGCTGGTGGGTATTGCCAACAGGCCGAGCAGGTGCAGCAGTGTAGACTTTCCGCAACCGGAAGGTCCCTGTATGGCCACAAACGCACCGTCCTGAATGGAGAAGTTGACCCCGTTTAAGGCTTTAACCACATTGTTTCCCAGCGGATAATGGTGGGTAAGTTCTTCTACCTTGATAATCATGGGGTGTTCCGTCGTGTGTAGGGAACGAGTGGCACGGATGCGGCATTGCGTCGGGCTTGTCCCGGCGGGGTCCAATTTGCATCCGCCCAAATCACGTCTCCTGGTTCAAGACCAGCCAGGATTTCCGTCGTCGTCCCATCGGAAAGCCCTGTGGTGACCGGGTGAAAATAGGGGTTCGTTGTGGTTCCGACGCGGATGACTCCGGTCTGACGATCCCATTGTGTGATTGCCGTATCCGGCACCAAAAATGCAGCCGGTCGATCTGGTCCATCCAGTTTCATCGTTACCCCCATGCCGGGTCGTACGGCGGGGGGGAGCGGGTCGATGTTCACGATAACTTCATGCATTGGCCGGTCGCCCTGATGTGGTATGTGGCTGCGTACGCGCGTGACTTTCGTTGTGATCACCAGCCCCGGAACGGCAAAGAAAGACAAGGTTGCCCGGCGACCTTCGGCGACGAACTGAAGATCGAGTTCATCGATCCGGCCTCGCGCAATCGGTTGATCTGCAATCCAGAAGAGGGGTTGCTGGGGCAGGCAGTGTTGGCCCACTGTAGCCGATAGGTCCCATACGAGGCCGTCATGTGGTGCCAGAATGGGAATGGGGCGATACACAGATTCCCAATCCAGATCGGGCGATACGGTTGTCGTTTGGGCCTGATCAATAAGAATGGCACGTTCCGGCGAGCTAATCAGGGCCACCCGTTGGCCTGTCTCGACGCTTTGCCCCTCCTGAACAAGGAGCTGATCCAAACGTCCTGCTATCGGGACGTGCACCGGCGTTCTTACCGCCCAGTTGACAGCACCTGAAGCGTGCACAGAAATTCTCAGAATGCCATGCTCCGCTACAATGGTAGGGGCTTGCAGGTTTGCGGATCGACGTTGTGTTCGTGTTGCGATCATCCACACGGCCAGTAATCCAACCGCCAGAATGCCTGTAAAAAGCCATGATCGTTTCATTGGATTGTATCCTTTTCGACATTAATGGGGCCACTCAGCGTATGTCCCAGCATTCGTTCCCACGCGGCCTGTGCTTTGGCCGCTTGGTGGCGCAGCTCGATCAGCTGCAACCGCTGCGTTGCATAGGTCGTCTGTGCCGTTTGCCACGCCATGAATGTCCCGACACCGGTTTTGTATTCCTCCCCGGTGATCGTTGCGTTGCGTGCAGCGGCTGCAACGAGATCGGCTTGGGCACGCTTGCGTATCCAGGCATGGCGGTAGTTTAGCAGGCTCCGTCTTGCTCGGTATTCGAGCGTGCGACGCTCTGCTTCGTTATGTGCATCCGTCAGTGCCTGGTCAGACCGGGCCGCTCGCAACTGGTACTGACGCTGGCCGCCATCGAACAGGGACATCGTTAGCCGCACGCCAACAAACCAGTCGACATTGTCTTGTCGATATTGATCCTGCACGGTGCGTGCTCGCGCAAGCAGTTCCCAGCGGTGCGGAAAGCGCATGCTCAATTGCTCAACTTGGGCCTGGGCCTGTTTGTCACGCGCGCCTGCAATCCGGGTTTCTGTTGTCTCGTCGGGTAAGTAATGGGACGCGATTGCATCGAGATCAGGTGGCGGGTCGCAGCCAAGGCGTCCGCTGACCGTCTGGATCTGCCCCGGGGCAAGCCCCAAAAAGTCATTCAGAATTTCCAACTGGAAAGCCAGCAGCTCTGCCGTTTGCTGCAGGGTTGCTGCGCCTTCTGCCACGTGACTCCGGTGCAGTGCCAGTTGCCCCACCGACAACAAGCCGGCCTCGTAACCGGATTCAGCCGCCGCGAGCAATTGCTTGCGGTTCTCTTGAATGGCGGTGTGTTCTTCTAACATTGCTTGCTGAAACAGTAAGCCTATGAATTGTTCCCGCAACTCCCATCTCAACTCAGCTTCGGTTTGGGTGCGTATTGCCGCCGCTTCCTCGCGTTGCGCTAACAGATAATCGTAGCGGGCCTGCATATCGCGGTGGCAATAAAGCGGCATTTTTATTTCGCCACGCACCAGCCAGTGATTGGTTGGGTCCCGTTCGAACATATCGGTGACTCTCTTTGGCAAACCGGCTTCGCGGAGAATATCCGGGTCCACACCGTCGAAGGCCTCGTTCAGTATCCCGAGGTCCGAACTCACGGTGAGCTGTGGCCAGCGGGCGCGCTCCTCTGCGCGCACGCGGAAATCCGCAGCCTCCTCGCGATATCGCGCCAGCGTTCGGCGGGACAGGGTATTGGTCGCTGCGCGAGTACGGCAACGCTCCCAAGTCCACTCGGTTTCGTTTACAGCATGCACGTCAAAACATAGTCCAATGAGAACAACGGTCAGGCTGAAGCAACGAAGGTAAAGACCAGAACCGCGTTTCATGGATATCCCGCGATGCTGTGACCAATGCTTAAAATGAGATTCCATACGTGGTGTCCGCGAAAAAGAACGTATCAATTTGTCGCCGGCGGAAAAGCAGGGGCTGTAACGAATAGGAATCATACGATGTTGATCTAGCGTAGCCAGGCAAAATCAAAAGGCGCGCCATAACGATTCGTCATATTCTTTATCGTAGCCGTTCAAGGCTTCTGTTTGATCGCGCTTCCGCCCGCCGTATGCGGAACCGCATTGAAATTGGCACCAACCAATCCCGACAGCGCAAGATTGCTTATCCCGCCCCTAGGGAGCAAGCAAAAACGGTCTGTATTTCCTGCATTGCAATGCGGCGGATGCATCTGCGATGGATGATTCAACAGGATGATGGTGTTTTTTGATTCTGTCGATACGTGCCTGTGTAGTGGACGCGTGCAATCTTATGCTTGACTATACATTAAAACATTGTAATGTACTAAATTATGAATACAAGAGAGCGAGAAATTGCAGCGGTGGTATTGCAGGCGTTGGCGCATCCTGTGCGCTTGGGCGTGATCGAGATTCTGGCAGGAGGGGAGCAGAACTGTACGCAGCTGTATGAAGCGTTGGGGTGCAGTCAGTCGCTGATGTCGCAGCAGCTCAAAATTTTGTATCAGCAGGGGCTGATATCGATACGCAAGGAGGGCACGCAGAAAATCTGTACGTTACGGAATCGGGATTTTCTAAAATTGTTCGATTGTATGCATGGTCATTTACGGCAGTTTTTGCATTTTAAAGGGTGATGTACTTGGACTGCGGTCTGTAGCCTGTGATCTGATAAGGAGGGATTTATGGATAAGCAGAAGGTTGTGGTTGTTGGTGGTGTGGCCGGGGGCGCGAGTGCGGCAGCGCGGGCGCGGCGGTTGAGTGAGTCGGCAGAGATCGTTCTGCTGGAGCGTGGGGGGTATGTATCGTTTGCGAATTGCGGATTGCCGTACCATATTGGTGGGGAGATCAAGAATCGTGCGCGTCTTCTGGTTACCACCCCTGAATTGCTACGGAGCCGGTTTCATATTGATGTGCGGGTGCGCAGTGAGGTGCTGCGTATTGACAGTGAGAAGCGGCGGGTAGAGATCAAGAATCTGGAGAGCGGTGAGGTCTATTTTGAATCGTATGATGCGCTGGTGTTAAGTCCTGGTGCGGAGCCGGTGCGTCCCCCGATTCCCGGCATCGAGAGTCGGAAGGTTATGACGCTGCGCAGTATGGAAAACATGGATCAGATTATTGCCGCCCTGGAGGGTGTGGCGCATGCCACGGTGGTCGGTGGCGGCTATATTGGGTTAGAGATGGCAGAGGCCTTGCGGCAGCGCAAGTGTGGTGTGACGCTGGTAGAGCTTGCGCCACAGGTGATGGGGCCGGCCGATCCGGAGATGGTTTCGATATTGCATCAGGAGCTGGAGCTCCACGGGGTAGATTTGCGCTTGAAAACGTCAGTGACGGCGTTTGAGGAAACCGAAACGGGACTGCGTCTGGCGCTCAGCAGCGGGGAAGCGCTCGACACCGATCTGGTGATCCTGGCGATTGGGGTAAAGCCGGAGGTGGGCCTGGCGGTAGATGCGGGCCTGGAACTGGGGCCGCGCGGGGGGATCCGCGTCAATGATCGCATGCAGACTTCTGCTGCGCACATCTATGCTGTTGGTGATGCCGTGGAGGTCGCTGATTTTGTGACCGGGGGTCCGGCACTTGTGCCTCTGGCAGGGCCCGCGAATCGGCAGGGGCGCATTGCGGCGGACAATATATTCGGGCGCGACACGCGCTACAAGAAAACGCAGGGAACGGCGATCTGTAAAGTCTTCAATCTGGCCATCGGGATGACCGGGTTGAGTGAAAAAGCGGCGCAACGCGCGGGTGTGAAATATGAAAAGATTTATGTGCATCCGGCGAGTCATGCTTCGTATTATCCGGGGGCTGCGTCGCTGAGTATCAAGATGCTTTTCGATCCCGAAACGGGGAAGGTTCTCGGGGCACAGGCTGTCGGGGCGGATGGCGTTGATAAACGGATCGACGTGTTTGCGGTGGCGATCCGCGCGGGGTTGACGGTTTATGATCTGGAGGAGATGGAGCTTTCGTATGCGCCGCCGTATGGCTCGGCGAAGGATCCGGTTAACTATGCGGGGTTTGTGGCTGCGAATGTATTGCGGGGCGATGTTCGGCTTTGCCATGTTGAAGAGGTGCTGCAGCCGGATGCGGGGTTCAAGCTGCTGGATGTGAGCATGCCCGAGGAGGTGGCGGCGGGCACGATACCCGGTGCGATCAATATTCCGCTGGGACAATTGCGCGAGCGCCTCGGAGAATTGTCGAAGGATAGAGAGTATGTTGTTTTCTGCAAGGTGGGTTTGCGGGGCTATGTCGCCTGCCGGATTCTGCAGCACAACGGTTTTCGTTGCCGCAATCTCTCCGGTGGTCTTTTGACGTATAACCGGACGATTGCCCTGCCGGCGGTCGAGATGCCCGAGGATCATCAACCGCAAAGTGACGCCGATTTCGAGGATCATCAAAAGGGGGAACCTGCTTTGCATATCAAACAAACCATCGATGCCTGTGGACTGCAGTGTCCCGGCCCGATTTTGCAGCTCAAGCAGGCGATCGATACGCTGGCGGTTGGCGAGGCTGTGAGTATCACTGCGACTGACCCCGGCTTTGTTGCTGATGCGCCGGCCTGGTGCAATACGACCGGGCATGAGCTCGTGGTAATTGAGCCCGCCGAAAAGGGTGCTTATCGGGCTGTTGTCGTCAAGCGCGCGTGCCCGGCTGCCAGTGGCTCAGC
>JBLRXB010000006.1:0-27591 GCA_047920915.1 Kiritimatiellia bacterium | reverse complement strand
CGCATCCCGTGGGAGGTGCCAATTGGCCAACGGGCATGCCGCGAAATATTCGATGGACAAGTTTTGGTGCCGGAAACACTGTGGATCTTGATTATTCTATCGATGGTGGAATGGGGTATGCATCGATTGCTACGAATGTGGTGAATATGGATGGGACAAATCTATATGAGTGGGTTGTCTCAGGCACGACCACCTCGCAGGCAGTTATCCGCGTATCTTCGCTTAGTGACCTGAATATTATCGGAATGAGCGGTGTTTTTAGGATATCGGATGACGGGGTGAGCGCTAGTTCCCTGGGCGATGGTATTCCAGACGCGTGGCGAATTTCGCACGGTTTGGATCCGGAGAATTTAGATGGGGAGAGCGGTGCCGACGATGATCCTGATGGTGATGGGATGACCAACTACCAGGAGTGGCTGGCAGGCACAGATCCGCTCGATACGGAGTCGTATCTAGGGATCACGTCTTATGGTCATTTTGATCGTGATGTGGCAATGGCGGCTGATTCGGAGTCGGGCGGAACGGTACAATCGACTGGATTTACGATAAGCTGGCAGGCGGTTCCTGGCTTGCGCTATGCCGTGGCCTCTGCTGATACGTTAATGGGCGACTGGGCTTTGGTCAGCGAAGTGCTGACGGCGGATCGTTCCTTACTGACGTGGGTGGATCCACGGGAGCACGTTGCGCAGCGTTATTACCGTATCGTATTGATCAAGGATTAAGATGATCGACTTTCGGTACGCCGCCATGGGATTCCGATCAAATCCGCGTTGCGTGTTTTGCGGGGTGTTGTTAGTATGAGCAAACCATGACAGGAAAGCGGACTTACAGATTGCCATGCTGGTTTTGCCGGTTTTTATACGCCGGTGCGGTATGCTTATTTTTCGTTCCCGCGACGGTGCATGGTTCGCGCCTGGTTTTACGCATTCAGGCGGCCAATCCTACCGATGTTCCGCGCACGGTTGATGTGCGTTCGAGTTTGCCGGAACGCGTAACGACGAATGATATTATCAATCTTGCCGGACTGGATCTGGGATATGACGTCAAGAGTGATACGTATTACGTATATGGTTCGCTCAACCTGGGGCCGCGGGAGATTGCCGTCCGCAATGTGGAGATTGCTGATATCTGGCTTTTGGATGCGGATGAAGTGCTGCGATATGGGACACATGCCGAGCGTTTGGGGGAAATGCTGCGGTCCACGCAGTATCAGGAAGAGGGTGTTTCGGTGGCTGCGGATGCGGGTTCGCTCGTGCAGCAGATTTTGCGTCGGCAGCAGGAAAACCGGATTTCTGTTGTGGGGCCATTGCGGCATATTCAGGCGTATGAGGAGAATGTAACGGCGAACCGCAGCCTGCGGCAGATGGTTGGTCGTCTGGAGAATCTGGTGCTGGCTTCTGGCATGAATCCGGGGGCGGCGCTGATTGGAGAAGATCGTATGGCGGCTCCTCCGCGGCAGGGTATTCATATCCCTGTTGAATATGGCGAGGCATCGGTTGTGATTTCGGTGCATAATCCGTCCGCGACGCAGACCCGTCGGGATGTGGAGATCCGGCGTGCGTTGCCACCTGAGGTACGGGTGGAGGACGTTTTGGATGCCGGCGGCCTGATGGTGCGTTTTGATCCCCAGGAGCAGGTGACCTATGTTTATGGCTCTGGTATCGAGATTGGACCGGGGCAAACGCTTAGCTTTGATGTGCGTATTCGTGACAAGTGGAACATCAATGTTCCGCGGATTGCCTTTTTGGATCAGATGTTGGCTCGGTTGCGTGCCGTAACTGCAGGCCGATCCCGGTTGGCGGCAGTCGCCAATACGTTGGATGACATTGAGCGGCGTTTACAGTCTGTGCGCCTTGAGGTGGGCCCGGAATCCTTGAACCCGGCCTATATTGCCTTTTACCGTCGGCAATCTGACCGGCTGGATGATATCGAGCGCGATTTGAATCGTGTGGATTCGGCTTTGAATCCGCTCGAAACGCGCAGGGGATTTACGATTCCAGCGCCGGATCGTAAGACGACCTGGGTTCTGATTTACGCCATTCTGGGGTTTTTGGCGTTGTTGAGTCTGCTGTTTTTCTTGCGCTGGTTCGTGAAGTCGAACTAGTCCGGGGTGTGGGTTTCATTTGTATGATAATGGGGGGCGAAGCGGATGCCGCTGAATTTGAATCTGTTGACGGTAAAAGAATCCGGGATTGTTTCTGAAATCCGACAGGATGTTGTCAGTGTGACGGGACTTTCCAACTGCATGAACGGTCAGATGGTGCAGATTGAAGACAAGGCGCGCGGTTTTATCGTGGGTTTTGACCCGGATTATGTGTTGGTATTGATGATTCATGTGCGTGGCAAGGTCAAGCCGGGCGATAAGGTCACGACAACACTGGAGCCGTTCAAGGTTGCTGTCGGGCCTTCTTTTATGGGGCGCCGTGTGAATGCCTTGTGTGAGTCTCTGGATGGCCAGGGGATGGTGCGGGGGGATCGCATGTATCCGATTTTCAATACGGCGCCCACGGTGCTGGAGCGCGAGCCGTTGTGCGATGTTTTACAGACCGGGACCAAATCGATTGATATGACCTTGCCGATCGGGAAAGGGCAGCGCATGCTGATACTGGGCGATCGGATGACGGGCAAGACAACGGTTGGCGTGGATGCGATTGTGAATCAGCGCGGTAAGGATGTGATTTGCATCTATTGTGCGATCGGCAAGGCTGAGTCGGCGATTGATCGTGTGGTGGATGTCTTTGATTACGAGAAGGTCTGGGAATACGGTCTGATGGTGACGGCGGGCGCATCTGATTCGATGGGACAACAGTACCTCGTGCCATATGTGGCTTGCAGTATTGGTGAGTATTTTATGTATGAAGAAGGCAAGGATGTTCTGGTTGTCTTTGATGATTTTACCAAGCATGCGTGGGCATACCGTCAAATATCGCTTTTGTTGGAGCGAGCACCTGGGCGTGACGCCTATCCGGGTGATATTTTTTATATTCATTCCCAATTGGTCGAGCGGGCTGGCAAACCTGAGCTTGGGGGGGGGTCGATGACGCATCTGCCCATTGTAGAAACCCAGCAGGGTGATTTTGCCGGGTATATTCCATCGAATATTATCTCGATGACGGATGGTCAGATATTTTTGAATTCGACGTTATTTGGCGAGGGGTTCAAGCCTGCGGTGGATATGGGATTATCCGTTTCGCGTATTGGTAGCAAGGTGCAGTGGTCGGCTATGAAGAAGCCCACGAGCATGCTTAAGATTGATTATGTGCGTTACCGCGAGCTGGAGAAGTTGACGCGCATCAAGGCTGGTGGTTCGGCCGACTTGGAGGCGCGTCTGAACAAGGGCAAGATTCTTGAAGAGGTGTTAAAGCAGAAGGAAAACGCCCCGGTGCCCATGGAAGATCAGGTACTATTGCTTTTCGGTTTGCATAATGGTCTTTTCGAGGGTGTGGTTCCTGTACAGGTGCGGCCGATGATGGCTCGCTTCATGGAGCACCTGCGTTTGCGGCGGGCAGATTTGGTCGAAGAGTTGGTTCAGGAAAAGCGTATGTCCGAAACACTGCACAAAGGGTTTCTTGATGAGCTCAACAGCTTTAAAAATTCCACTCTTTAAGCTTACGGTTGAAGAGAAGGGTTCGATTCAGGACATCAAGGATGCGGTTGTGCGTATCAGTGGTTTGCCGAGTTGTCTAACCGGCGAAATTGTTGATATGGGTGATGGTGTATTAGGGTTGGTGATGGAGTTCGATCAGGAGTCCGTTTGTGCACTCGCGCTGGGTGCCACCTCGAAGTTACGCATGGGCAAGGAGGTGCGGGCGAAAAACGAGCCATTCATGGTGCATGCGGGGGAGGCCTGTCTTGGGCGGATGCTCACGGCGCTAGGAGAGCCTTGCGACGAGGGTGAGCCGTTGACGGGCACCGAAAAGATACCGGTTTTTCGTGATGCACCATCCTTGATGGATCGTGATCCGATCGACACGATGTTGTTGACGGGGACCAAAGTGGTTGACACCTTGATGCCGATCGGGCGTGGGCAGCGTCAGCTCATTCTCGGCGATCGTATGACCGGTAAAAGTTCGATTGCGTTGGATGCGATCTTAAACCAGAAGGACAGTGGTGTTCTTTGTATTTACTGCTGTATTGGCAAATCGGTTTCGGGTCTGGAGAAAGTGATGTCGATTCTGGTAGAGGGCAAGGCCTTGCCTTTCACAACGGTGATTGCGGCGACGGATAATTCCCCGGCGGCAGAGCAGTATATTGCGCCCTTTACCGCTGCCGCCATTGGTGATTGGTTTGTGCAGCGTGGCCGGGATGTGCTGGTTGTGCTGGACGATATGACAAAACACGCTTGGGCGTATCGGCAGCTATCCCTGTTGCTGGATCGTCCGCCTGGTCGGGAGGCCTACCCCGGTGACATATTTTATTTGCACACCCAGCTTATGGAGCAGGCTGGCAGTTTCAATGAGCGTCATGGATACGGAACGATGACCTTTCTGGCGTTAGCGGATACCCAGCAGGGTGATTTGACCGGATACATACCGTCTAACCTGATATCCATGTGTGATGGGCAGATTATTCTGAGTGGCACGATTTTTGCGGAGGGTGTTCGCCCGGCTGTGGACCCGCAAATGTCGCTTTCGATTGTGGGGGGGCGTTCCCAGCGGCATATCTTGCGGCAACTGGCGGCGGATGTGCGCACGGCGCATGCCGCCTATCTCGAGATGGCGCAGTTGAGCCGACTTTCCTCGCTTTCGGATGACGCCAAGGCCGTACTCTTGCATGGTGAGGCCATCCGGGACGTATTTCAGCAAGGACACCATGAGCGGTGCTCGGAAGGGGAGCTTGTGCTGTTGTTGTATGCCTTGCGGCATGGATTTCTGGATGCGATGACACCCGACTCCCGGAAGACATTCGTTTCGTTGATTGGTGATTTTGCGCGGGATATGCATCCCGGCGTGATGCGTCACATGGAGGAGTCCGACGATTTGACATCGGAAATCGAGGATGGGGTTCGCCAGATAGTGAAAGACTGGCTTGCCCAGGAGCAGCATGATGTTGAAGCTATTGTTGAGGAATAGGGAATGAAGTTGACCGTCTTAAGTCCGAAGCGCATTGTGTTTGAAGGTGTGGCTCATTCTGTGCAGCTGGCGGGCGACCTTGCAGAATTTGAAATATTGGATTACCATGCACCGATTGTGAGTTTGTTGCGACCGGGGAATGTGGTGGTTGATGGGGCAAAGAAGATTCCGATCAATCGGGGGATGGTAAAGTTTTCGGGGGATGATTGTGTGATTCTCGTAGAGGAGGCCTCGCCGCGCTTACAGGCGGTTGTACAGACGGGTGTCAGGCAGGATTAGGTGCAATATAGATGGATAATTTTATTATTTTTCTTGTTATGTTTGTAACGATTATCGGGCCGTCTGCCGTAATCGCCTCGATTGGTTATGCCAGCATCCGGGCCTTGGGCCGGAATCCGTCGGCGGCTCCGAAGATCTTACAGGCGATGATCATTGCGTTGGTGTTCTCGGAGGCGATTGCGGTGATTGCGTTGTTAATATTGTTTCAGATATTTGGTCGGGGATGAACAGGTAAGAGAGAGCCGGAAACGATGCGAATGGTTCGTGTGCTGGCGAAATGTTGAGAGGGAATGATGAAGGAAATTTTTCTGGTGGCTGCTCCCATGATGGGTTTTCATCTGGTATTGTTGGTAGGTATTTTGCTTTTGGTGCGGGTTTTCATGCAGGCTTCAGCCCGCCAAGCCGTCGCCAGGGTGCGGGAGGTTGAGGAAGAGGTGCGCAAGCGGGAGGCGAATCTGCGATTAGAGATCGAGCAGCATGAGCGTGATTTGGCGGATCGCAAGGCGGAAGCGGAGCGGCAGATGGAGTCGCTGCAGGACGAGGCCAAGCGCGAGGCTGCGCACATCAAAGAACGGGCGCTGAGCGAGGCCAAAAAGGACGCGCAGAAGATTATTGAGCAAGCGCAGGCGAATGAGAAAAAAATGCGTGATCAAATTTCCCGTGAAATGGAAGAGAAGGCGGTTGATTATGGCGGCCGCATTTTTCATTTGGTCTTTAGCGATTTGTTGACCAAGGAAATGAATGCCGTATTCACAGGGGAATTGATTGATGCGCTCAACGAGATCGAGTCAGGCAGCGTGACGGTGGATACGGCTGATGCGCAGATTACCACCAGTCATAACCTGCCTGAAGAGGTGCAGACGCGTTTAACGGAAGTGTTGCGTGAGAAGTTTCACAAGGATGCCAGTCTTACCGAAAATCTGGACGAAGCCCTGTTGGCTGGCGTTGTTCTGAAAATGGGTAGCCTGGAAATTGACGGTAGTTTGTTAAATCGTTATCGCGAAGCGGTTCGAGAAGTGCAGAAGGCCGTACATCATAGCGAATCGTAAAGTCGTCCAGATACCCGGCTGAATAAAGGCATCGATTATGCAGTTGAATGAGTTACGGCGTGAACTGCGATTTAACAAGGAGCTGTTGAGCCTTGTTGAGACGCTGAAGAACGTCGCGGGCTCGCAATATCACTTGCTCGAAAAGAAGAAGCAACGGTTTGCACGTTTCATGGATGCTTTTGGGGCGTTTTTTCGGGTGGTCGATCTTGTGGATGTGGTCAATCCCTATGTGAAGGTTGCCTCGGATATTACCGGTGTGGTGATATTGACCTCTGACTCGGGTTTCATGGGCGGGTTGAATTCTGGTGTCATCCAGGCTGGTCTGGGGGCTGTTGAAGGGTTGCCGCAAGACCAGGTTGCTTTTGTTGTGATAGGAGAGAAAGGGGCGGGGGTCATCAGTGATATGCGGATCCCGTTTCATTATTTTGAAGGCATCAGTCAGGATACGATTTACGAGCAGTCTGTGGTCATCAAGGATTATTTGATTGGCGAGGTGGGTGCCGGTCGGATGGGGCGCGTGCTTGTTGCGGCGCCACGGGCGTTGTCGTTTTCGGCACAGGAAATTGCCGTTGTCGATTTGTTGCCTTGCGGCATTTTATTTGCACGCGAGCATGAGCAGGCGCAAGAGGCTGCGCGAACGGGGACCCAACGTTTTCTGGCTGATGCACGCAAGGTGATCGTGGAATCGACATATGATGATATGGTAACGTATCTTGCTGGTATCTGGGTTACATCGCGTTTGTTTGAAATCTTTGAGGATGGGAAATTGGCTGAGTTCGGGGCACGCGCGATGCATTTGGAGGGCAGTTTGCAGAAGGTGGAGAAAGAGTACGGGCGCGTTCGGCAAAAGGTAACCAAGGCGACCCATGAGCTGGTGGACAAGGGGATGCGTGAGTCCTTTGCCGCCAAGAGTACGAAGCGGCGCAAGAACAAGCGTGTGCGTTCGGCGGCAGCTCGTGCGCTGGAGAATTGAAACAACAATACGGGTTTGAAGCAGGAGGCGGGTCATGAGCGGAGCAAATAGTGGGACGGCATTACGCGTAAACGTAGGTCGCGTCGTTGCGGTTCAAGGGCCGGTTGTTGACGTGAAGTTCGATGTCATCGAGCACATGCCTGATATGCATGAAGTTGTGATGACGAAGACCTATGATGGCCGTGAGTTGATGATGCTGGTGGCAGAGCATATCGAGGGCAATCTGGCACGTTGTGTGGCTCTTTCGGCGACATTGAATTTGCAGCGCAATGCGAAGGCGACCGCGACGGGGGAATCGCTGCATATTCCCATCGGGGACGAACTGTTTGGTCGCATTATTAATGTGATGGGGCAACCGCTGGATGGCAAGGGTCCGATCCAGACAGAGCGCAGAGTGGCGATTCACAAGGATTTGTCGAAGGTCGAGATGAATGTTGGTCGCCTATCGGGGACACGTCCAGAGATTGTGGAAACAGGGATCAAGATTGTAGATCTGCTGTTTCCGGTTGTGCAGGGCAGTAAAACAGGGGTTATCGGTGGTGCGGGCTGTGGTAAGACCGTGCTGATATCAGAGTTGATTCACAATATTGTGGAGGAGCACGATGGTGCTTGTGTATTTACGGGTATTGGGGAACGCATTCGCGAGGGCAATGAGCTGTATCATGAATTTCGCGAAGCCGGGATTCTCGATAAGGTAATGATGGCGTTCGGACAAATGGACGAGCCGCCCGGAGCCCGTTTCAATATTGTGCAGACCGGTATCACGCTGGCGGAGTATTTGCAGTCCACGGGGCGTGAAGTATTGCTTTTCATGGATAATGTATTTCGTTTTGTGCAGGCTGGTGCAGAGATATCGACGCTGTTGGGGCGCACGCCATCGGAAACGGGATACCAGCCTACGCTGAGTTCCGAGGTTGGGGATGTCCATGAACGAATCAAGGGCTCAATTTCTGCCTTTGAGGCTGTCTATGTGCCTGCCGACGATCTTACGGACCCGGCTGTTGTGGCGATCTTCAGTTATCTGGATGCCGTGATGGTACTTTCTCGTGAGAGAACGCAGCTGGGGTTGTATCCCGGCATTGACCCTTTGGCCTCCTCCTGTTCGAATCTGGATGCAGCGATTGTGGGACAACGGCATTTTGAATTGTCACAAGAGGTGCTGCGTATCTTTACCAAATACGATGAGTTGCGACGGATTGTGGCGGTTATCGGTATTGATGAACTTTCCAAGGCGGATCGAACCTTGTATGAACGGGCGCGCAAATTGCAGTATTTTCTGACGCAGCCGATGTTTGTTGCTGAGGCCTTCACGGGTCGCAAGGGGCAGTATGTACGGATCGGTGAAACCCTTGACAGTATTGAGATGATTATAGATGGTCGTGTTGATAGCCGGACTGAGGATGATTTCTATATGATCGGAAAGGTCGAGATCTAGTACGATTTGCTCTGGTTGTGCCAGTGGAAGGAGATTACGCGTGTCCATTCCGTTTACTACCTATCTGTTGTCGGAGGGATATGTTACTGCGGAGCATCTTGCGCAGTTGCAACAGGAGGCTGAGCAGACGCATACACCGTTGATAACGGTTTTGCTTCGGCAGCATGCGGTGCCGGAGGAGGTCTTGCTGCGTGCCTATGGGCAAAGTCATGGCATGCAGTTCTTGTCCTTACGGGACATGGAAATTCCTGCTGCCGCTATTCGTCGCTTACGTGCCAAGCTTGCTTCGCACTACAAGGTATTGCCGGTTCGTGAGGATGCGAGCGGAATTACGGTTGCTGTATCGGATCCGCTGGATCTTCGTTGTGTTGAAGATATCGAGACGGCAATCGGGGTGCAGGTTTCACGCGTTCTGGCCACACGGCATGACATTGAAGAGGCTTTGCATCGTTATTACGGGGTCGGCGCAGATACGGTCGAGCGCATTCTCGCCAATCGCGGCGAGTTGGAGGATGAACCTGTACAGCATGGTGAATCGTTGGATGTCGATAGCCAGACGCTGGATGCATCCGTGGTTCGCTTGGTTAACCAGTTGCTCAAGGATGCCATAACGGACCGGGCAACGGATTTGCATGTTGAGCGCCACCGCACAGGCGTTGTGGTCCGGCGCCGGATTGATGGTATTTTGTATGACACATCGACAGCCGAGCGTATGGATAGTCTCTACGCCTCGATCGTTTCGCGCATCAAGTTGATGGCAGGTTTGAATATTGTCGAGCGTCGCTTGCCGCAGGATGGTCGTGCCAGGGTAACGATCGGTAGCCGGAATTATGATTTACGCATCAGCGTGGTGCCTGGCATGTATGGCGAAGACATCGTGATTCGGATTTTGCCATCCCGGATGTTGTACCATTTGGAGGATCTGGGTTTCGATGAACAGCATGTTGCCCGTTTGCAATCCTTCATTAGTGCTCCTTATGGTATTCTGTTCGTAACGGGGCCCACGGGTAGTGGCAAGAGCACAACGTTGTATGCCTGTTTGAGCCGGTTAAACAAGCGCGAACGGAAGATCATTACCATTGAGGATCCGGTCGAATATGAATTGAGTGGTATTGTCCAAACCCAAGTGAATCCCAGGATTGGTTTGTCGTTTGCGACGGCTTTACGGAGTATGCTGCGGCATGATCCGGATGTGATGATGGTCGGTGAGGTGCGCGATCGGGAGACGGCGGAGATTGCGGTTCAAACGGCCATGACGGGGCACTTGGTCCTAAGCACCTTGCATACGAATGATGCGGCTGGTGGTGCGGCGCGCTTGATTGATATGGGGATTGACCCTTACCTGATAACATCCACGGTACAGGCCTTCATGGCGCAACGGCTTGTCCGCACGATTTGCGAGGGATGCCGGGAGATGTATGATCGGGATGGTGTGACGCTATACCGCGGTGCGGGATGTCATGCGTGCAATCAAAGCGGGTATCGCGGCCGCATCGCTATTTGTGAATTTTTGCCTCTTGATGGTGGTATCGGTAAATTGATCCTGGCGCGATCATCGGCCCATGAAATCCGCGAGCAGGCGAATCGACTGGGGCTGGCGACGTTACGGGAAGATGGGTGGCGCAAGGTGATGGCCGGATTGACCACCGAAGAAGAGCTTTTGCGGGTCACACTTGCCTGATGCTGCTTTGTATTGTATGCGGCGTGTTGATTGGTGCATAGTGTGTTTGTTCAGTGCATACCGAGTTGTGTGTTACGCCACCGATGCAGGAAAGAAGTAGTCGTCATGCCGCGTTATCGTTATAGAGCCAAGCAGGGCCCCGGACAGACCGTTGAGCGCGAAATGGCAGCCGAATCCCGTGCGGCCGTTTTGTCTGTAATTGAGGCGAAGGGCTTAACGCCGGTTTGGGTGAAGGTTGTTGAGGGTAAAGTCGGGCATCGGCGCAAGGTCGGGCGTATTCGGGCTGCGGATATCACGATTTTTACGCGCCAGCTTGCCAGCATGATTCGGGGTGGGGTTCCGGTTATGCAGGCCATGCATAGCATTCAGGAACAAACCGAATCTGGCGGATTGCGTTCTGTTCTGGAAGAAATCGAGGCTGGTATTCGTGATGGCGCAATGCTATCAGAGGCGCTCAAGGTGTATCCGCAATGGTTTTCGCCGTTATATGTTAGCATGGTGGAGGCGGGTGAGGCCGCTGGTGTGTTGGATACGATACTGGAGCGGCTGGCTGATGCAAGGGAGCGTGAAGATGAGAGTCGTCGGCAGGTACAGGCGGCCATGGCCTATCCTGTGTTGGTTGGGGTGGTTGGCTTGCTCACGGTGATCATATTGCTGACATTTTTCATGCCCAGGGTCATGCGCTTGTTCGATCAATCCGCCACCCTTCCAATGGCCACCCGGATTTTGCTTGCTGTGAGTGGCTTCATGACCCAGCAAGGGCATTGGCTGTTGTTGACGGTGGCACTGGTATTGGTTGTACTCCGGCGCCTGGCTGCCATGCACACAGGTCGCATCTTTATGGATACGTTGTTTTTGCGCCTGCCCTTGTTGGGGCATTTTTTGCGCGATGTTGCGTTGGCGCGTTTTGCCCGAACGTTCGGTTTGCTTGTTAGAGCAGGAATTCCGATTGAAAGGGTTTTGCTTTTGAGTGGCAAGACGCTCTCAAATGCTGTTTTGCAGCAAGATGTGGAGGCCTTGCGCGTGCGTACCGTGCAGCAGGGGATGCGTCTTTCCAGCGGGTTGCGTCAATCGATATGGTTCCCGGCCTTTTTTTCGAATATGGTTTCAGTGGGGGAGGAAACAGGGCATCTCGATGAATCGCTGGATGATATCGCGAGGTATTATGAGGCCGCGGTTGCGCGCCAAGGTCGGATTGCTACGGCATTGATCGAGCCACTCTTGCTTTTGTTTGTTGGTGGTATTGTCGGGTTTATTGTTTTTGCCATGTTGATGCCGATTTTTGAATTGGGCGGGCAGTTGCGCTAGTGAATCCGATTTACAGCAGGCATGTGCTGCGATAGGCTGTTGGCTGCGACCGGCTGTTGGCTGAAAAGGTTGCTAGTGGCGGGTGTAGAGGGTAGCGCAAATTGTTTTGAAAAGGAGGGTTGTGTGAGTTCAAAGTCGGGTTTTACGCTCATTGAGTTGATGATCGTGGTGATTATTCTTGCTGCGCTTGCCGGTATGGTGTTGCCGCGTCTCATGGATCGTACGGATGATGCGCGCACCAATATCGCGATCGGTGAGATTGCCGGTATCAGCACCGCTCTGAAGTTTTATCGTCTAGATATGGGAGAATATCCGACGAATGAACAGGGCTTACAGGCCTTGATGCAGGATCCGGGTGGGGGTGCCGGTCGTCGTCTTGGCACATGGAAGGGGCCGTATTTGGAGAAGGAGCCCAATGATCCTTGGGGGCGCCCGTATCAGTACCGGCGTGATCCGGGGCCAGCTGGCTTTGAGGTATGGTCCCATGGTTCGCAAGAGGGTAGTGCGGAGTCGCGTGTCAGCAACCTGCAGTCCTGATCGTCGATGACAGGTTTTGCCATGTGTATGTTATTTCGTCGCAAATGCCAAGGTTTCACGCTTTTGGAGGTACTGATTACCGTAGTTGTGCTTTCCACTGGTCTGGTCCTTGTGCTGCAAGGTCTCCATAACGTTTTGCATGTCTGGAACGGTGGCGTGCAACGCACACGCGCGGTGATGACGGCCCAGGAGGAATTTGCGCGGATGGTCTATGCGGCCAGGAGAGGGCAGCGCCCCACATCGACTGCACGGGTGTCGGTAGCGGAGCGTGTTGAGGGTCATTCCGGACTCTACCGTTTGCGTAATCAGGATGAAGCTGTTGGTGTTGATGTTGCTGCGGCCTACGAAATGTTGCTGTTTGTGGCGCCGGAACGAGAGGTATCGCCTTGAAACCGCGCGAAACAACGGGAGGATTTACCCTGCTGGAGTTGCTCGTAACACTCGCGATTGTGGCAGGCGTGGTTGCGGTCATTCTGGCGTGTTTCGAAGCGGGGTTCCGAGTGTATGCGCGGATTCGTGACTTTGGGAGTCGTGAGGCCGAAGTGTATCTCGCCAGCGAGATCCTGGCGCGGGATTTGTCGTATGTGATTCCGGGAGCGGACAATCGGTTTCGGGATCGTGAACTTTATTTTACGAGACTTGGTGCCTTTTCCGGTCTGGGGCAAATTATCCATATACGTGCGCCTTCAACGGGAGGGTTGTACTACTGGGCGGGATCAGACACCCTGTCGGCAGCGGGGCGAATGGGTGCGCGGGTGGTGCCTGAAGATTTTGCGGTACGCTTTTTGTTTGCGTCGCCAGATGAGGGGGAGGTCTGGTTGCACGAATGGGCTGGTGAAACCAATTTGCCCATGGCTGTGCGTATGGTTGTAAGCGGTGCGGATCCGGCGGTCGATCCGTTTGTGCGCACGATCGTGCTATATGGAAATCCACTGCTGGAAGAAGAGGGACCGCCATGAAGCGTAGCGGGAGTATTTTGATTCTGGCACTGTGGGTGCTGTTTTTTCTGGCCGCGCTAACGGTGGCTGCGGCAGGGCACGTATGGGCGGTATTGCAAGCTGCGGAGCGCTTGCAGACGAGTGTGCAGTCTCGGTTGCAGGCGAGCAGTATGGCGGCGTGGGCTGCGGCGGTTATCGAGGATCATGTTGGCATGCAGGATGCAGATGGTGGTACGAATCGATGGGATGGTGTGGCAGACAATGCGTGGAATCGCGATCCGGTTTTGTTTCGCTTGCCATTCGACCATCATCGGGATGATGGCGAATTGGAGGCGCGGCTATATTTTACGCTACCCGATGACGATACCGTTTTTGGTGGTGTGATTGGCGAGCAGGGGCGTCTGCACCTCAATGAGGGGCATCCATTCTGGCTGCGGTCGTTATTTGGGTATGTGGGCGGGGAGACTGGAGCACAAGTCGCGCGTTCCCTTTTTGGTGCTGGCGTAGCGGGGGATGGTGAGTTGACAGGGTCTGAGCAGACGGAGTAAGATCGCACGGTATTTCGATCTGTGGAAGAATTACTATTTGTGGATGGCATGGATGCGGCACTGTTTGAGAAGCTGTCACCGCACCTTACGGTGTATGGTAGCGGTACATTTATTAATGTGAATAGTGCATCGCGGGCGGTTCTAGTGGCATTTTTGCTGGAGAATCCGTTGGCCGCAGCGAACGCCGAGTTGATTGCTGATCAGATTATTGCTGCCAGAAAGGATCGGGGATTTGCGCATCGGGACGATTTTTATACGCGGTTGCCGGAGGTGCCGAGAGAGTGGGGCCTAGATCGACAGGGTTTGGATTTTTCGTCGACGGCTTTTCGTGGTATTGGGGTGGGTATGGGGGTTGGAGGCATACCCGGACTGGAAATTGTGTTTGTGTGGGATACAATTGCGCGTCAATATGTATTATGGCGTGAGAGGTAGCAGCAGTGGAATGTGGGGATTGTAGGCATGGGTAAAAAGATGGCTTCGGATGAGGTAGGTGAGCTGCTGCACAAACCACGTGCGGTCGCGCTTTTGCTGGAAGTAAGCAGTGATTGGATCAAGCTGCTGGAAATTACGAGTGATCGTTCCGGGGTGAAGATAGCCAAGGCTTATCTGGAACCTGTGGATGTGGAAACCGTGATCGCGGAAAGTCTGCTAGCGGCATGTAAGACTTGCAAGTTCAGTGATGTGCCGTTGATCTGTGCGATTCCCCGGCAGCTGGTGAATGTTCGTTTGCTTGAATTACCTTCGGTCGAATGGGCGGAAATCCAAGACATGGTTGAACTGCAAGTTGGTCGGCAGACGCCTTACTCCCTGCAGGAGATTCTTTCAGATTTCAAGTTGATCGGTCACACGCGTCAAGGAACGTATACGCGTGTTCTCCTGGCAATTGTACAGCGGTCCGTGGTGCGGGAACGCTATTATGCGGTTGAAGATGCTGGTTTGAAAGTCGAGCGGATGGGAATTTCTTCCGAGGGTGTGATGCGATGGTTGCTTTATCATACGCGCAAGGCATCCCCCGAGAAGATCATTCTGTTGTTGGATGTTGATTCGTACTTTACGCATATGCTTGTAACGCGTCACCACAAGGTAATTTTCACGAAAAGCCTGCTTTGGGGTTCCAAGCATGCCGACACGGGCACGGAAGGATTTGTTGACCGCGTACAGGAGGCGATACGTTCTTGCGAGGATGCCTTGCAGGGGCAGCACTTTGATGAGGTTCTGCTTTCGGGGGCACGCGCGGCACGCAGTCCGGAGATGGTGCAAGCCATTGCGTCCGTTTTGCAGGTTCCTTGCCGGAGCGTGGATGTGCTGGATGATGTTGCCGTGCATGCAGCGGCCCAGCCGGCACTTTCAGAAGATGTGATTGATGCGGTATCGCTAACGGGGCTGATCGGCATGGCATTGGCACCAGATGCCTTGATGTTGCATTTTGTGCCCGATGTCTACGCGATGCGCCAACGGTTGTTCGAAATGGGAAAAAACTGGGCGGGTGTGATTTCAGGGCTAGCTGCCTTGCTGGTAGCTGGCTCGCTCTATTTTACCATGGCGATGTCGACGCGGGGGCAGTTGTTGCGTGATCTTGAGATTGCAGCAGCGGTATTGCGGCCGCAGGCAGCCCAGGTGGATCGCAGAGTCGAGGTGATTCGCGCCACGCGTTCGCGGCAGGAGGCGCGCTTGATGCCCGAATTTCTGTTGCCGGCGATCCATGCTTCCTTACCGGAGGGCGTGTATATCGATGCGCTGGTATTGCAGATTGAAAATGGCCGTTTTTCGATTAATGGCTCGGCCCCGCAGCGCAGGGACATTCGTGAGTTTATCCGTTTACTTGAAGAAAAGGGCTATTTTTCAGGGGTTGAAGAGGGTGGTGGTACTGCCATGGATAATAGCCAACGGTTTCGTTTTCAGATCAATGGGTTGATCAGAGGGGAGGGGCAGTCATGATTATGAAGGTAACACAACTGCCCTTGAAAGAGCGCCTCGGTTTGATGATTGCGATAGGCTTGATGGTGTTGCTTGTTTTCGATGCTATCATTATCAAGCCGGCCGTGCGTACGATCAGGCATTTGGATGGACGGATTGTTTCCGGACATGCAGAGCTTGTCAGTTTACAGGGGGTGCTGCGATATGCCGATTCGGTCGGGCAGCAGTACATGGATGTAAAGGATGTGCTTGGGGTAAGTGGTCCTGAAGCTGAAACGATTGAACTCTTCAAGAATGAGTTGGATGAGTTGGCCTTGCGGTATGGCGTGCAGCTTCGTTCGATGCGTCACGTTGCGCCGGAGTCGACGGATCATCTGTTGACGTATGTGATCGAGGTGGGGGACTATGAGGCCGAAATGGGGGCACTGTTGCGATTTCTGGATGCGATTCGTGCGGCCCCGGGGCTGGTGCGGGTACGGCAATTGACGATCAGTTCCCAATCGGCGAATACGCAAGTCAATGGTTCCATGTCGGTGACGCGTGTCATGACACAGATGCCTGCCGGAGGCGAATTATGACGGCGGAGGAGAGTGGGCAGTTCGATCAGGTGGCGCGAGAGTTGCGCGATGAATTATCATCCGATCGCGCCCGGGTTCGGCATACCTTCATGTGGCTGATTACCGTGTTGATCTTTTCTGTGTTGGCTGCTGTCGTGATTGTGCTATGGGCGGGAATTGCGATGTTGCGGCAGACGGCGACGGTTGTGGACAATATGGAGTGGCTCGACAGTCAGCTTGTGGGGCATAGTCTTCAGCTTGGTGATATCTCCAACCGTGTGGCGCAGATTTCGCGTGGGCAGTTAGATGTTGCTTCGCGGATGAATCGTTTGCAGCTCACCCAGCAGCAATCGCTGGATCAGTTGGGTAGTGAAACCGATCGGCATCGCCGCTGGATCGAAGCGCGCGAGCTACAGATTGAGCGGGAGCGTTCCGGGCTTGATCAGCGTTTGCAACAGCGCGGCGAGGTTCTGGATCAGATGGTGGGTGCTGTGGCCGGTTTACAGGAAAAGTTGGATGGGCTGCTGCGGCTCGATAGCGGGGTTATTGTTGCTGGTCGGGAGCCGGCTGTGCAGCGCGAGGTGCCGGAATCAGACGGGCCGTCGGCATTTACGGAGCGTCCGCTCTGGTCCGCGCTTTTGGATTCATTTGAAGGGGTTGTTCTTGCTGATGTGTTCCAGGAGGTTGCCGGGCAGGTGGATGTTACGCCTCCGGAAGGTTCCCGCACGATTTCTGTTGTGCAATTTCCGAATGGCGATCGCTATGAAGGAACATTTGAAAATGGTTTGATGCATGGCTGGGGCGTTTATACCGGTAGAAGCGGGGCGCGGTATGAGGGACAGTATTATCAGGATCTGAAGCACGGCAACGGGACGCTTGTACAGCGCGATGGTACGCGCTATGAGGGTGCCTTTGTGCGCGGGATTCGTCAGGGACTCGGCAGTTTGACAAAAGTCGATGGTACGCGATTTGCTGGTGCGTTTGCGAATGACATGATCAATGGGCGTGGCATCATGCTGTATCCGGACGGGAGTCAGTATGCCGGTGATTTTATGAATGGACGTCGTCACGGACATGGCATACATCGTTTTGCGAATGGCGACATCTACAGGGGGGAATTTCGACAGGAAGTGCGAACCGGCACGGGCTTGTATGTTTTTGCTGATGGCAGCAGTTATGAGGGTACGTTTGTCGATGGTGTGCGGCATGGTCGTGGCCATTATCGTTTTGCGGATGGGACCGCGTTTATTGGCGAATTCCGCAATGGTTTGATGCACGGTGAGGGGGTTCGAATCTCTGACGGGCGCCGCATTCGTGGCGTCTGGCACGAGGGCAATCACGTCCGGGATTTGTAAGGGGTTACGCGCCCTGTCGTCGGGCGTCGGTGGTGCGTTCGAAACAGTATCGACCCCGGATGTCCATTGCGGGCGCTGCAACGCCATTTGGATACACCACGTTTTCGCCCAGTCCCTCGGCTACGTATCGCCTGAAATCCTCGGCATAATTCAGGACCCAGTCGAATACGGCCTCTTCGCCGAGATCACGGCCAGCCTTCTGGGATTCGATCCATTTATGGCGATCGATTTCCTGGATTTGCATAGAAATAAACTCATGCAAGGTCATAGCGGCTTTGGTTTGCTGTTGTTTAGCGGTCTTCTGTGGGGATATCGAGGACTCGCACAAGGTCTGCGGGTGGGAGCCGGAATCCGGATTCGTGGCCTTCATAGAATCCATGTGTGGCGATCATATGAATATGCAGATCGGTATAGGTAATGGTTTCATGGAGGGTTTTGTTCTGCACTTGTACAAACGTTTTCTGTACGACTGCGTCTTCAAACGGGCAGGGTAATTTTCCGCGCACGCTATCGACACGTATGTCGAAGTGCCCTTGTACGGCGATGGATTCGCCCAACCCTGCGACGCCGGCATCGCGAAGCTCCTGCATCCGGGCCGCAATGGCTTCATGGGTGGTTCCCAACCGCTTTACTTCGGCATCATCATCGGTAAGGATATCCGTGAGGTTACGGCGGTCATTCCCCAGCATCCCCTTGAGGGTAATGCAGCCAGGGCGCATATTATGCTGGTAATGGTCCATTTCGGGGGTTTGTTTCATACGAGACTCCTTGGGTCATGAAAACTTATCGTAGAATATATTTTCCTCTGGCATGCCATGATTCTTGAGCACAGTAATGCATGCGTCAATCATGAAAGGGCTTCCGCATAGATAGCCTTCCGCATTGGAAAGGTCGCCCGTATGCCGATCCACTACTTCGGTAATGAGTCCGGTTTCGCCCTGCCAATCATCCTCGTCTTGCGGTTCGGAGAGTGCCGGAATAAATTGGAATGCCGGGAGATCGGTTTCCAACTGTTTCATTTCGTCCACGAGGAAGAGGTCGCGTTTGGATTTTGCCCCGAAGAAGTAGGTGGCTTTGCGCGTACTGCCCTTTTCTCGCATATCGTAGAGGATCGATTTGAGCGGTGCCATCCCGGACCCGCCGGCAATGCAGATCATCTCCTTGTCGGTGTTGGAGAGGTGGAAGTCGCCATAGGGGCCGTTGACTGTCATGCTATCGCCCATCTTGAGGTGGTTATGCACGTAGGTCGTGCAAATGCCATCTGGTACCAGGCGAACCTCCATCTCGATCACATTGTGCATCGAGGGTACGGAAGACATCGAATAGGCCCGGTATACGGGTTCGTCCGTTAGATCATATTCGGGCGTTTCGATTTGAACAAATTGTCCCGCCTTGTACTCCATCGCGTCCGGCTCCAGTAGCTTGAGCTGTAACTCGACAATGTCGTGGGTCAGCTTCTTCCAGCCCACAACTTCGGTTTTGAATTCGCGAACATAGAGCAGTTCCGGATCGATTTCCACCTGCATGTCGGTTTTGACTTTGAGTTGGCAGGACAGGCGGACGTTTGTTTTGCGTTCCTCCGCATTAAGCCAAGGTAATTCGGTTGGTAGCACTTCGCCCGCTCCGCCTTTGACCTTGCATTTACAGAGACCGCAGGAGCCCCTGCCACCGCAAGCGGATGGAATGAAAACCTTGCCTTCCTTGAGTGTTGTGAGGAGGGGTTTGCCGCCACGCGCATCGATTTCCTTTTCCCCGTCGTTAATCGATATCTTGACATCGCCGTAGTTACCGATTGTGGATTCAGCCGCCACCATGATGAGCGCTAATACGGTCGATATGCCGCACATGGCCCCAACGCTTACGATAAGTCCTACAAACATATACGAACGTCCTTTGCTATGTGGCATCGGTAGAACCGACGCATATTTCTTCCCAAACCTGTCTTAATGCCAAAAACCTATTGAATGCTGAGCACGCCCGAAAAGCCCATGAATGCCAGTGCCATGATGCCAGCAATGATCAATGTGATGCCTGCGCCTTCGAGCCCCTTGGGGATTTTGGAGCGTTTCATGTTCTGGCGGATCCCGGCCATAGCCAGGATCGCCAGCATCCAGCCGATACCGCTACCAATGCCATAAAAGAAGGATTCGGCAAAGGTGTATTCCCGGATCAACATAAAGAGGCTGACGCCAAGAATGGCGCAGTTGACGGTGATCAGTGGAAGGAAGATCCCGAGGGCGTTGTAGAGCGGTTCGGATACGCGTTCGATAATCATTTCCACGATTTGCACGAATGCGGCAATCACGATAATGAAAACGATAAAGCGGAAGTTCTGCAGGTTCAATGGCACCAGGACATAGTAATAGACCAGCCAGTTAAGGACAGAGGTGGCGGTCATGACGAAGACGACGGCCGCGCCCAACCCGATTGATGTCTTGACTTCCTTGGATACCCCCAGGAACGAGCACATGCCCAGATAGTTAGTGAGCAGGATGTTGTTGGTAAAGATGGCGGCAAAGAAGATTGCAATAAGTCCGGTCATTTCCTGCATTACTTACCTCCGGGGTCTTCGGGAACAATGTATGTCTTGATAATCCAGATCAGGATGGCCAGTGCAAAGAAGGCACCGGGTGCCATGACCATGATCGACCAGTTGGTCCACCAGCTGCTAAACCACGGAATCGAATAGCCCCAGAAAGTTGCCGATCCGGTTATTTCGCGAAAAACAGCAATAATCAGCAGAACGTAGGAATATCCAATACCGGAGGCAATGCCATCAATCAAGGATGGGTAGGGGGGATTATTGAGGGCATACGCTTCGGCGCGTCCCATGATGATGCAGTTCGTGATGATGAGACCGACATAGGGCCCCAATTGGCGCGATACGCCGGGGAGCGTGGCTTGGATCACGACATCGACAATAATCACGTAGGCCGCAATGATGAGTGTTTCGACCATCATGCGTATAGATCCGGGGATCCATTTGCGAAGGAGGGAAACGGTTACATTAGAACAGGCCAATGTGAAGATTACACCTAGGCACATTACCACGGTGTTTTGAACAACATTGGTTACGGCAAGGGTTGAGCAGATGCCTAAAATCTGGGCGAAGACGGGATTATCCTTGCCGATGCTCAGCACGAATTGTTTTTTTGTTTTACTGGCGGCCATATACGATTCCCCTTTAACGGGCACTGACGAGCGCTGCGGCGCGCTCCAGGCTCCGGTTCATGATTTCACGTACAGAAGTCGAAGTGATCGTTGCACCTGTGACTTGGTGAAAAGTCTGGCCGTCGTCCGAGAGTAGTGTTTTGTCCTGCGGCTCTGGCTGTGGTCTGGCGAAGGGGCCGGATTTACCGACAAATTGGTTGCGGAACCATAGCTCGTCGATGCGTGCGCCGAGTCCCGGTGTTTCGACATGATCCTGGAAGTTCACGCCCCGAATGGTTTGCCCATCGCTTTCAAATCCGACAAAGGCCGTGATGCCGCCCCACAGACCGGATCCTCGGTATACGAGAACGAGGCTTTGCTCCCCGTCTTCATTCTGGATCCAGAAGTGATCCGGGTGGCCGTCGGGATCGCGAACCTCTGTGACGGCCGTGTCATACCAATCCAGTAATGCCTGTACATTTGGGTGTGCGGTGGCACCAAAGGCATCCGCAACCGCTTGTCGCAGGAAAAGGCCGCGGTTACGCTGCACGCTCTCGGCCGTAACAATATCGACAATTCCTACGAGTGTAATGGCCACAAATGTAACAGCAACCATGAAGAACACCGTGAAGACGCGTTCTTTTATCAATTCTTTCTTGATCATGATTTCTTTTTCCCTTTAACGCTGTTGATGGCGTAATCCGTAATCGGGGCAAACATGTTGGCGAGCAGGATGCAGAACTGTGCTGCTGCCGGCCAGACGGAGAAGGTTGTCAGGATGGGGTACAACAGGCCGATGAAGGCACCGTACATCCAGCGTGCCTGATTGGTTTTGGGGGCTGATACGGGATCGGTGGCGTAGAAGAAGACGGCAAAGAGGACGCTACCGGCAAAGAGGGAATGCAGGGGTTCGGCGGCCATTGTGCCGGTGCTCGAGACGGCACCCCCAAAATAGAGGGCCGACTGGGATATGAGGTATCCGATGATGCAGGGTACCACGACCCGATAGTTTGCGGTTTTGGTGAAGAGCAGATACAAGCCGCCAAGCAGAACGAGAATCGCACTGGTGCCACCAAGTACACCGGGGATGTTTCCGACGAACAAGTTGGTCCATGTGTAGAGGTCAGGGGTAACGCCGACCTCGGCCAATCGTTCGGTCGGCCATGTCAACCAGGAGCCCGGCGTCGCCTGCGTCAGGGCATCACTTCCAAAGCTGCGTTCGGCGGTCCATGCTGCGAATCCGCCGGGAAAGAAAGATCTACCCTGTGCGCCGGGGATGGCGTGTGTCCAGCCGCGCGCGGTCATCCAGTCTCCGAAGCTAATGTAGATGAAAGCGCGCCCGGTGAGGGCCGGATTGAATACGTTTTTGCCAAACCCGCCGAAGACCATTTTACCGAAAACAATACCGAAGGCGGATCCCATTACCACGATCCACATCGGTAGCAGCGGAGGCAGTCCAAGGGCGAACAAGGTGCCCGTTACGAAGGCTGCGGAGGTGCAGGGCTGGTTGTCTTTGCTGGTGAAGCTGTACTCCGCCACAAAGGCCGTGGCATTTGCCACGCAGAGCATCATCAGCGCGCGCCAGCCATAAAAATAGACACTGGATATTGCGATCGGAACGAGTGCATACAGCACCCGCTGCATGGGTAATTGCCACTTGATGAATTTCGCTTTTTTTGCGGGCACTACGTTACCTCCATGATCAATGCGGAAATTAACTTTCTGAGAAAACTAGGCTTGTTAGAATATGTGAGAATCGATAGAGTTTCAAATCTATTTTTGACAAGGTTTTTCACATTATCGGTTTTGTGTCGGATAAGCTTACAGGTGGATCGGTACAGACTTTCAGGGAAGGATGGCGCGACATGCGTTGCATGGTTGTCGGATTTTTGTTTTGTGCGAGTTTGGTGATGGGTGCGGACATCCGGGTCGTAGGGGTGGGAGGCGATCAGGCGGTGCCGGTTTCGCTGCAGGAGTTTCGCGCCGGGACGGAGCAGGAAGCACAGCTATTTATGCAGGTATTTCGCGCGAATCTGGATCGCTGGGGCTGGTTCCGTGTGGTGGAAGGTGCCAATGCCAGTATTCTGGTAAAAGGTAGCACCCGTGCTTCGGGGCGAACTTTTTCGGTTGAGGTGGACGCGATTGATATGCGGACGGGGCGATCGGTTTACCGACAGCGTTTGCGTGAGGATTTGTCGGACATCCGCAGTGTGGCATTGCGGGTGGCAGATGGACTGACAGAGGCTGTTCATGGTGTTCCGGGGGTTGCTGCTACAAGAATCGCGTTTATCGGGACGGTGAACGGGAAACAGGATTTATACACGATCGGAGCCGATGGGCAGGATATGATGCAGATTACGCGTGATGGCGTGCCGGCCTTCCGTCCGTCATGGGATACGCGTGCAAATGGGATCTACTATACCTCGTTTGTACGCGGCTTCCCGGATATTTACCGGGTTGATTTGGAGGCCGGTCGGCGCGCGGTGGTTTCGCGCGAGGCGGGCATTAATGCGGGGGCATCGGTTTCTCCCGATGGGCGCAGGCTTGTTCTGATTTTATCGCGTGATGGTAATCCTGAGGTTTATGTGCGCGAAATTGCCGATGGCCGTGTTACCCGGATCACGCGGACGCCGCACCATGCGGAAGCGAGCCCTGTATGGAGTCCTGATGGTCGGCAGATCGCATTTGTTTCTGATATGCAGGGTGGTCCGCATGTTTTTGTGGTGTCGAGCGAGGGCGGGCAGCCGCAACGCATCTCACGTGGCGGCAGCCAGAATGTTTCCCCGAGTTGGGGGGCAGATGGACGGATCATTTACAGCAGCCGTCGGTTAGGGCGCTTTCAGTTGGTCGTGTATGAGCCATCGACGGGGCAGGAGACGCAGATTACGGATGCGCCGGTTGACCACGAGAATCCATCCTGGGCGCGGGACGGGCGCCATGTTGTGTATGCCCGGCGCGATGGACGGATTTCGACGCTTTATTTGCTTGATACGCGTGGTAAGGGACAGATTCGATTGACAACGAGGCCGGGAGATTGGTACTTTCCGGCTTGGTCGACGAATTAATTTACGGGTTGAATGTTCAACAGGGGGATTCATGATGTCTATGCATTTCAGTCGTATGCGGTTTTTTGGGATTTTGTTGTTAGGGGCGGTGCTTGTTAGCTCCGGTTGTCGGTCACGGCAAGCTGGACGGGGTGTGGGCTTGGATGGCGACCCGCTTGATCCGATGGGCTTGGGTGGTACCTATCCACTGGGACCGCGGGGTGAATTTGGCGAGCCCATATTGGATGTGCAGTTTGACGATGTGCAATTTGCCTATGACAGTTTCCAGATTGCTGGGGCTGAGCGTCGCAAGATTGAAGCAGTTGCCGACTTTATGCTTGCCAATCCCGGTACGACAGTACTGATTGACGGGCATTGCGATGAGCGGGGAAGTCGCGAATACAATTTGTCGCTGGGCGAGCATCGTGCGCTTTCGGTGCGTGCGGTTTTGATCTCGCTGGGGGTTGCCGGGGATCGGATTCACACGCGGAGTTTCGGATCGGAACAGCCGCTTGATCCACGCAGCAATGAGGAAGCCTGGGCGCGCAATCGTCGTGGTGCGTTTTCGCTGTTCCGGCCCTAGTGCCGGTAGCGGTATGACCGTACCTGCGTATGGCATGGAGTTCCAGATCGCCATGATTCCGGGAGGAATCGGGTATCTGGAGCTCCTTTTCCTTTTTACGCTGATACTTGTTTTGTTTGGCCCCGAGCGGTTGCCTCGCATTGCGCGTACAATCGGGCATCTCATGGAGCAATTACGGCGGGCGGCGGCGCTATTCCAGCACAATCTGCTTTCGATGGAGGACGAGAGTGATGCGGCGCTGCCATCCGCGCAGCCGCAACCGGCACGTGTACCGCCAGCAGACAATGGGGAGGATAAAGATGGACCCGCATGTTAAGTCTTTCGGGGAGCATCTTGCGGATTTTCGTCGCTTGCTGGTACAGGTGTTGGTTTGTCTGTTTATTGGCATTTCTGTTTCGTTGCCATTGGCACCGCGCGTGTATGCATGGTTGAAAATCCCGTTTGAAAGATCAGGGCTGGATGTGACGCTGCGGGTCACGCAAGTAGGGGGCGGTTTTTCGGTCTTTCTGCGGGTGTCCTTGTGGAGCGGTTTACTCTTGAGCTTTCCAGTCCTGGTTGTGTTGGTCGCCTTGTACCTGCTGCCGGCCTTGCATGAGCGCGAACGTTGGCTGGCTTGGCAACTTGGCGGGGCGTCTTTTGGGCTTTTCTTGCTGGGAAGCTGGATGGCCTACCATGGGACGGTTCCGGTCGCGTTGCGGTTTATGACGCGCGTTGAGAACTGGATGGAAACGCCGGCCATTTTCTGGGAGGTCGATAGCTATATTCGTTTTGTCGTGCGGTTATTGCTGGCTTTTGGTGTCGCCTTCCAACTGCCGGTTTTGATCGTATTACTGGGTCGTGCGGGTTTCGTTACGACGCAGCAGCTGCGTTCGAGTCGGCGCTATGTGATCACGGGGCTGTCGGTTCTGGCGATGTTGCTGACGCCCCCGGACCCATTCACGATGGTACTGATGGCATTGCCGCTGATTGTGCTGTTTGAAATGACAATCTGGCTATTGGTTGGGATGGACAAGGCGCGTCCCAAAGTCCTGCGGACCTAATCAACTCGATGAGTGCCGCCGCTCCTTGCCGGTAAAAATTTTCCGTATGCGAATATTCTTGGGTGTTATTTCGACGCGTTCATCCTCGTTGATATACGCGATGCAATCTTCCAGCGATAGTTTCGTTGGCGGGGTTAAAATGACGTTTTCATCGGATCCTGCCGCGCGGATGTTGGTCAGTTGCTTGCCTTTGGCCGGATTAACCGTCAGATCATTTTCCCGGCAATGCTCGCCAATGATTTGGCCGGCATAGACGGGGATGCCCGGTCCGAGAAACAGTTTGCCTCGATTTTGGAGGTTAAAGAGGGCATAGGCGACAGTGGTGCAATTCTCCATGCAGACCAGCACGCCATTTTTGCGATTTCGCATGGGGCCGGCATGCGGTTTATAGCCGCAGAAAATGTAGGACATGACGCCCATGCCGCGCGTGTCGGACATGAATTCGGAGCGATAGCCGAGCAATCCGCGGGTTGGTATTTCGTAGACCATGCGAACGCGATCGCCTTCCTGGTGCATGGACTGCATGCTGCCCCGGCGCAACCCGAGTTTTTCGATTACCGTACCCATGAAGTCTTCGCTGACATCGACCGTCAATTCCTCGAATGGCTCGAGTAGTTCGCCCTGCTCTTTTTTGGTAATGACTTCCGGGCATCCGACCTGGAATTCATAGCCTTCGCGGCGCATGCGTTCCACCAGAATCGACAGATGCAGTTCGCCACGACCTGCCACACGGAATCCGCTGCCGTCGGGCAGATCAGACACATGCAAGGCGATATCCGACAATGTTTCGCGCATGAGGCGTTCGCGTATGTGCGTCGAGGTTACAAAGGAGCCTTCCTTGCCGGCAAAGGGCGAGTTGTTGGGGAAAAATGTCATGGCGAGTGTGGGGGGGTCGACCGGCAATGCCGGCAGGGGGCATGGTGCTTCCGGGTCGGTGTATGTGTCGCCCACATAGACGGCATCGGTGCCTGCAATGGCAACAATCTCGCCCGTGCCGGCCGCATCGATTTCCAGTTTGTGGTTCTCCTCGAAGCGATAGATCTTGGTAATACGGGCAGGGATTGCTTTGCCATCTGGATTGGCGATCAGCGTGTTTTGGTTGGTATTGACCGTGCCTGCGGTGATCTTTCCGATTCCCAGCTTGCCGAGGAAGGGCGAGTAGTCGATGCTTTTCACTTGCAGCTGCAAGGGTGCTGCTGGATCACCTTTGGGAGATGGAATATAACGAATGATGCTATCGAGCAGCGGAATCATGTCCGTGCCGCGTGTCTCGGGGCAGAATGAGGAAACGCCATCGCGCGCAGAAGCATATACTGCATGAAATTCGAGAATATCGTGCGGGGCGTCCAGTTTCACAAACAGATCAAACACTTCGTCCAGCACCCAGGATGGTCGCGCCGCCGGTTTGTCGATTTTGTTAATCACAACAATAATAGGAAGTTGCAGTGCCAGGGCTTTACGCAGAACGAAAAAGGTTTGTGGCATGGGGCCTTCCTGTGCATCAACCAGAAGCAGTGCGCCATCCGCCATTTGCAGGACGCGCTCAACCTGTCCGCCGAAATCAGCATGCCCGGGCGTATCGATGATATTGATGTGGTAGTCTTTGTAGGAGAATGCACCATTTTTGGCTGAGATGGTGATGCCACGCTCGCGTTCGAGATCCATGGAGTCCATCAGGCGGTCAGCTACATTTTGATTGTCGCGGAACATACCGCTCTGTTTGAAAAGTTGGTCGACGAGTGTTGTTTTGCCGTGATCAACGTGTGCAATAATTGCGACGTTACGAATATGCGAGGTATTGAGAATCAAAGTGTATCCTAGGTTGGGAGAAATCGAAAAGGGCAGATTGTTATCATGATGCAGATGATAGCGCAAGACAACAGTGTCGATGGTCAGCAATTCGGGTGCGATTTTGTTTTGTTTGTACCTAAATAAGGAAATTTTACGAAAATGAGATATTTTCCTTGTGGGATGCATATATTTTTTGCATTATAAAGTGTCCTCTATAAGAGGACACGTTACGAGAAAGGAGTAATGATGGATATTGAGAAACGTTTAGTCGGACATTGTTTGGGTCGGCGCAGTGTATCCACCTAGACACCAACGGGTTAAGTCCAGTTTTTCA
>JBLRXB010000005.1:0-27672 GCA_047920915.1 Kiritimatiellia bacterium | reverse complement strand
GCATTTGACAGGGTGTAAATCTCCCGTACGATAGAAGCATGAAAAAGGAGATTCAATTGCGTGATTTTGATATCCGTCCAGCTGGGATTGATGATCTGGCTGCCATCTTTCATCTTGGTGAAGCGTTGTTTCGGGCGGATGCGGTTTCCAATCTGTATCGTACCTGGGATGAATTTGCGGTTACAAGCCAGTTTAATGCCGAGCCGGAGTTTATGCTGGTGGCTGTGACAAAAGACAATGCTGTTGTTGGTTTTGCTATTGGGTCGATGATTGAAAAAGCCTCGACTGCTTGGAATTATGGTCATCTTGTATGGTTGGGCGTGCGCCCGGATTATGCGGGGAAAGGCGTAGGTTCTGCGCTCTTTGATGCGTTCCGTGATCTGATCGAGGAACATGGTGTGCGGATGATGCTCGTTGATACGCAAGCCGACAATCATGCCGCCATACGCTTTTTCAAGAAGAAAGGATTCACGAATCCGATCGGACATATTTACATGACCCTGAATTTGGGAGCGACTGAATCATGATACAATACGAACGACTGATGCAATTGCTCACGGATATGGTCAACATGTATAGTCCATCGGGCAAGGAGTCACAAATCGTGAGCTACCTTGCGGATTATCTCATGAGCCATGGGTTGCCTGTGACATTGCGCCCTGTGAGCGAGGGGCGCATGAATCTTGAAGTAGTATTCGACCCCCATCCGGAAGTTGCCTTTCTGGGGCATGTGGATACCGTCCCGGTATTTGATATTGAAAATTACGAAGCCGACCAAGAGAACGGTATTTTACATGGTCTGGGCACTGCCGACATGAAAGGTGGCTGTGCTGCTATGATTGAAGCGTTTATCTCGGCGCACGAAAACGGGATTCTTCCCAAGCGGGCGGCGCTTTATCTCGTGGTGGGCGAAGAGGAAAGTGGCGATGGCACAAAAGCCTTGCTTGAATCTACCCGGTTTCCCTGGGCAATTGTTGCGGAACCCACTAACTTCGTTCCATGCCTGCAGCATTACGGGTATGTCGAAATGCTGATTCAGACAGCTGGTCGCCGACGGCATGCCGCCATGGCGGGTCGGGAGTATAATGCGATCTTCAATCTGCTAGATACGTTGAGCAAACTTGCTGAAACGATGGAGTTGGAATACCCTGCGGCTGTCTTTAATATCCGTTCTGTGCACAGTTCGGAATCGGGGTTTGCCGTTCCGGGTAGTTGTGAAGCCTGGCTTGATTTTCATATTCCGCCACAAGAGGATATTGCTGGTTTTACCCGGAATCTACAGGCGGTGGCCGAATCGGGGTTGCACAAGAGTGTTCTTGCGAATACCCATGTGGAGTTTCCGCTCCTGGCGGCGGGCTATGATCTGCCGGAAGAAGGGGGGGTGGTCGAAGCGCTGCAAAGTGTCTTCAGGGCGCGCCAAATTCCATGGCAGCACGGCTCTTTTCGCAGTCACTCCGACGCCAATTTGTTACGCGAAGCAGGCTGCTCTCCCATTATATTGGGCCCCGGAGATCTTGCCCGGGCCCATACGCGTGAGGAATGTGTTCCGCTCGCACAGGTTTCGATGGCGGCAGAAATCTATTACGATTTACTCTGTGTATTGCACAAAGATTAAGGCTGTAGGATATTGCTGGCCTTTTCAAGCAGTAGTAGGGCTTCTTCCGGGGTGAACTCCTTGGATCGGGGGCGGCCCGGAAAGATTTGGTTGTATGTTGCCACGAGGGCTTCTGCCCGTTGGGCCATGCTTTCAGGCTGGGCGTGCCCCTGGCAGGGGATAAAACGGAACGCGGACAGAGCTTGTGGCCGCGCGGCAGCCTGTTGTATTTGCTCCCGCAGTTGTGCTGCTTGCGCTATGCGCTCGCGCCCTTTCTGAATGATATTGCGGAACTGTTTCCGGTATGTTTCGACAACGGTTGGTTGGTTGGCGTGTATCAGTGACAAACACTCGAAAAAAAGAGCCACACCGTAAACAATATCCTCTTGTTTGAGGATTTCCTGGTCGAACAATGATATTGCTGTCTCTCGCGATAAACTCTTGTCATGCGCCCATTTCATAATCTATCCTCTTGGTTCACCATACTCCGTATGGAGGCTGTGTTTGTCAACCGCAATTACCGTTGACGGGCAGTCCACAATGCAATGGCGATTGGCGGGCAATCATGCAATGGTTCTACATAAAGCACGGCAGCTTCCACCAGCGGGGTGTGGCAACCTGGGATCAATTGGAAAAACTGGTTCACAGTGGTGAAATTCAGGATTCTGATTTGATATACAGTGAAGGAACGAATTATAAATGGGTACGCGCCAGTTCCATCCCGGGGTTGTTTCGTTCGAAGGATGGACGGGGTACAGGTTCGGCGCCAGCCGTTCCGGCAGCGTCACCAGGATCGCAACCCTTGACGCATCAGGCCCGATTTTCCAGGCGAAACCTGCTTTTCTTGTTCCGGGCCTTTGTTGTTGCATTGGGTATCGTGCTGCTGGCAAGTATCACGTCGGCGATACGAGGCGTTTCTCGGAGGTCACCCCCTGAACCGCCTATCGTGATAACGGAGGAACCCGTCGCTTCCTGGCAATCCGTAGAGTCTGACGTCAGAGGTCTTTTGCAAAGTGGGCAATTACTTGAGGCAGGCAACATCATCAACCGTTACATCGATGATATGGGGACAAATGAGATTAGCATAAGATTGACACAGGACTTACAGCTAAGACGTAAACAGACCCGTTTCAGTGAACTCTATGGTAAACTTCGTGTGAACCGCGCCAACAATGACGATATGGTTGCATTGGCATCCCTTGCCGAAGAACTGGGTAGGACCGAAACACTGGTAAATACGTTAAAGTCTGCATTGGTTGGTCGTCCGCCACCATCGCCTGCCATGTGCCGCTCGATCATGAGTCTCGGGCGGATCTTGCAGCATCGTGAACTGCAACTTGCGGCTTTGGATACACTGGGGCGTACATTTGATAGCGCATCTCCGTACGACTGCCTGGCACTGGTCGAGCTATATATTGCGTACCAAATGCCAGACGAAGCGGTTGCGCTTCTCGAGGCATTTACCGAGGCGCATCCTGATGCATTTGAGACATGGTTGGAGTTGGCCGCCTTGCTTGCCTTACAGGAACAAGCGGATGCCGCGCTTGCCGCGCTCAAGGAGGCGGTGCAAACAGGTGGCGATGAGGCTCGTGAAAAAGCACGTGAAGATGTCCGTTTTGACTTTGTGCGCCGCACCTGGTCCTTCAGGTGGCAGACAAGATAACCGGCTGTTGGCGTTAGAGTGCGGCATGCCGCTATTGCAAAGCGGCACCCTCATCTGCAATGCGTGCGCCTTCCATGAGTAGTGACATGGTCGAGGCTGTAACGGTTGGTACGGGGAAGTCCGCGCACTCCGCCACGGAGAACTGGCCGGTTTTCCACTGCATCAGGGTATAAAACGCCTGCTCACCTGCCAGATTGTTGGCTTCCGCATGTATAATGCTGCCGTCCCGCAGTACGATCCGTCCCGACTGATCCTCATGGGTGACCGTAACATCCATGCTTTTGCCACCCGCGCTGAGAACTTGCACAAGATCACTGAAGCTCATATCGGCGAGGGCGCCACTTACACCGCCGCGATCCTGTTGTCGGGGTTTGTTTCGCAGCAATTTCTCGGCCTTTAAAAGAAGGATTTCCATATCAATGGGGTCGGCAATGAAATCATCGGCTCCCGCTCTCAAAAGATCGGCGCCACGCACTTCGCAGTCGGGGCCAATGGCTGCCATCATTGGGATGGAGGCCAGCGGCACGGAATCCTTGATCCGCTTGATTTCGGACAATGCATTCCTGCCGTTTCCGGCTGCCCGCACAATTAGCAGATCCATTCCATGGCCTTGTGCCAAGGCTATCAAGTCTTCTAGCAGACTCATGCTCTTAACCGAATAGCCTGCCCGGTCAAAGCAATCCAGTAGTGTCGAGACGGATTTCCCCCCAGTAGCAAATATGCCCACAGATCCGGAATGTTGATCCAGTTTTTCAACAAACTGCTCGTCCATCAATACCTGTAAAAAGGTTTCGAGTACATCCTGATGTTTCGAAGCGAAAGGCCAGCGCATAAAGAGTCCCCTGCGGGCAAACCCGGCATCACGCGCTTGTTCCGGCATTTCTTGCCGGAACTGCTGGTATACTTTGACAAGCGAAAGAAGGAGGGCTTCTATTCCCAGATCGTGATCGGATTCCTCGGCAAAAAGAATTGCCTCCAGGTCAAATGGGCAGGCAAACTGGCTGATCACATCCCGACGATCCGACAGCGAAGACAGCCAGGCAGCAAGTACAACCTTTGTTGATTCAACAGGTTTGAGTCCTAATCGTGATGCGGTCAACTGGCAGTAACGGACGCGTTCCTTGACCGATGCAAGTGCATCGGAATCGCTGCCAATATGCGCATTGACCAGCAGGGAAATGGCACTTGTAAGTGATGCTACAAGTTCATCGGAGATCTTGGGTACCGAGGCGGCATGTTCCTGATCGTCGGCTTCGGGCTTGCCAGACGTTGCTTTCGTATCAGGGCCGGTTGTGTCTGAAGGATTAGGCGCGTTTGCAGGTATGGTGAGATTGCGTTTAACCTGTAGTTTTTTTGTTGATATAGTGTTCGGCGGCTGTTGTCCGCCATCTGGTGCTGCTATGCCTTCAGTGCCGGGTTTGTGTGGCTCGCACAAACGTTTGATCTGTTCTGGAATTGCTGATTCGTCGACCAAGACAAAACCCAGGTCATAGGGTTCCATAAGGAACTTGAAATAGCGTTCCATGCATTCGGCTTGATCCGGGGAGCCCACGGCGACCGTCATGATGCCATGTTTCAGATCAATATCGAGCGGCAAGATGTTCCATCTTTTTATGCAGTGTTCTGAACAAAGCTGTCTTGCACGTTCGGAGATGTCAAGTTTTGCAAGTTCCGTGAAGGGCATCTTGTGAATATTTGAGAGGGCACCAAGAAACTGTTGGTTGTCGAGCCCGGCATTTTGGGCCAGATAATGGTTGAAGGTGGTGCTGTTGCCGGAAGCTGCCTCGGCCTCTGCGATTTGGGCTCTGGTCACAACCCCCGCTTTCACCAACGCATTTTTGGTTTGATCATTCAAATTTTGTTGTCCCTCAGGCGGATGGTCCCGCATACGCTCTGATGCTTAGTAACCAGCGCAGTTCGCGGCCAACCTTGCGGATGAAAAAGAGATCGGATTCGTCTATCATGTTCTTTTTGTGCGCGACGGCAAGGATTACCTTGCCAGTTTTGTGTGCGGAATAAAGAACACCGTCAATGGTAAACGAAACCATGCCTGTGAGTTTTAGGTCTGCAAGCTGCATGTTGTGAGAAATCTGATTGAGGCTGACTGGTAAAATGGCGCTTAAGTCCCTGCATGTTGTTTCCATCCCGGTGGAGGCGAGCAGCAGTCCGTCCATATCTGCAATCAGGCATCCACTGAATGCTGCCTTTCGGGCTATGGCATCGGCTACGGCGGTAAGTCCCGCCACCTGCCCGGCAGGTATTTTCAGCAGGGAGGCGAGTGTTCGTCTTCGATGCCGGTGTTTATGTTCTGCTTTCATGCCGGTCATTTGTCGGAAGACGATCCCGTCAATGCCCTTTACCTTGAATAGGTCGAAAACACTCGCAAATGTGCCATGTTCGGTTCGATACGTCACGATGGCGTTCGCCAGCGCCGTATCCACGCCCGCGAGCAGCATCAATTCGCTGGCAGTGGCGACATTTATATTAATGTTCCCGGGTAGTTCGTAGTAATCCAGCTCCGGTTGCATGTCGCTTGCCGGATCATAAACCGTTATTCTGGGGGCTTGTATGTCGGCCTGACTTTCGCCCGCCGCCGCGCTATCGTCACGTGGCTTTTCCTGCCTGATGATTCTCACCGCCTGAAGGTCGGGTTTTTCAGACGGCTCCACAAAGGGATCAGCCATCCATTCGATATCATAGAACTTGATTGCAGCAGGCGTGGCAGCTTTGAGGGCTTCGATGCCGACGCCTTCCACGATTTTTTTCAAGTCCAGGATCACTGTCGCATTGGCGTCAAGCTCAGCTTCATCGGTCAAGCGGCCATCCGGGATCGATGTTTTCAGTGTTGCCATCGATACGCTGACCACCCCTTTTCGCAACTGGTTCATCAGATCGGGGATGTGCAGTGGAGCCGTCTCGTTCTCCTCGCTTTCATCCAGATTGCATATGGGCTCTCCGGACTTTGCGTTACGGATTCCCATTAGCGGATACAAGATGGTTGCCGGCACTTCCTGTTTAATGGTTACGGTAGACTCATTGGGTTCCGCATCGGTCTTGTCTTCGGTTGGCACTTTCGGAAGAACGGTCGGTTCCGGTTCTGAGACGGGTTTTGCGCTTTGATCGGGGATTTCTGCATCAGCCGGCTGTCGGAGTTCTTCCTCGCCCCGGTCTTCGGTGGCATCTTCCGGGGTGGTGGGCAGTTCGGTGTTGGCCGGTTCATCTTCCAGAACAATTGGGAAGGCTTCGCTCGTGGAGGATTGATCTGTATCGTCAATAATCAGACCAGTGGCCTGTTGCGAGGAGAGGGTATCTCCCTCAATGAAGGGATCATCAAAACCGGTAACGTCATACATGCGCAACCGCACGGGGGTCCGCTTCTTGAGCTCTTCCAATCCCACTGCTTTCACAACTTGCTTCAGCGGAAGTTCCAGGCTTGCGTGGTCATCCAAGGCGGCACGATAAATGAGATGAAGCGGAATAAAAAAGGCCAGTCTAGAGACCGGCATCTGGACTTTTCCGTGGGTGAGTTGTTCAAAGACATGCTCTAGCGACAGAAAAACAGATTCGCCGAGAACGTCTTCAGGTGCCACATTTTTGCGGTAACGGTCCGGCATCAGATTCAGGGCTTCATGTAAGGGGAATTCGAAACTGTCGTCCGAGATGATCCGTTCTTCGGGGTCATTTGCCAGTATATGTTGGATATCGCGAATAATCTGAAATGGATCGCCTTTGATTATCTCGTCGTCCATTAGGTCTTCATCCACGGTGTGTCTGTCTTTGTTCATATCATTACTGCCGAAAACGATGCTCGAAATCCCTTGGTTGACAAGTAAACGACGATGTCGTAAATATTTGCGCAACTTATTTAGAGGTCAAACATTATGCCTTTCGTGAATCTTGGCAAGAAAGAAATAAATTTCAAGATCGTGTATTACGGTCCGCCCCTCTGCGGGAAAACAACGAATCTAGAATACTTGCATGCGGCAATGCCGAAAGAGGCACGTGGTGATATGACGATGCTGGCGACGCAGCAGGACCGCACGCTTTATTTTGATTTTCTTCCGTTGACGTCCGATGCCATCAAAGGTTTTCATTCGCGGTTCCAGCTCTACACGGTGCCAGGTCAGGCCATTTACAACCAGACGCGCAAAATCGTTTTAACTGGCGTTGATGGTCTGGTATTTGTTGCAGACTCCCAATGGAAGGAAATGGAGCAGAATGCGCTAAGTCTTGATAATCTCAAAGATAACCTGGCCACCTTCAATCGTTCGCTGGACGAGATCCCTTATCTGCTGCAGTACAACAAGCGGGATCTGCCTGATATTGCGCCGCCCGAGTATCTTGACTTTATGCTCAACCGGGGTGAAGAGCGCATTCAGGCAATCGAGGCGGTCGCCGTGGAGGGCACAGGGGTATTCAAGACGCTTAACTGCATATGCAAAATGGTGATGGCGCAATTTGTTAAAGAGAACAAGATGGCGAAAGCCAATCCAACAGGATAACCGGAGCGGGTTCATGAGTCCTCAATCTATTGGCCCAGAACAGCATGCGAAACTTGAGAGCCTGCTGCGGCACTTTACCCAGGAGTGTGCCCTTGATGCGGTGGCGGTTTGTGACACAGGCGGGACTATTATCGCGAGCCAGGCCGTTGCAGTGCTGGATGGCTTTGACAACGCCGCCGCGCTGGCTGCAGCCGCTTTTGCGGCAACACGCGAGCTGGCCGCACTGATAGGCGAGCGCGCGTTTGATTCCCTGATGCTCAGAGGGAGCGCTAAGGGGGTCATGACAAAGGCCATTGGGCCTGCGCACATGGTCGTCATTTTTCTTGGTGCGCAGTCTGTTGAAGGCATGGTTCGTCTGGTTTTACGTAAGGTTGCACCGCAGATTGAATCGGTTATCGAGCTTGCCGATACGAGTGCCTTTGCTGGCGCCGGGGACATTGAAATCAAAAGCATGGCTTCGTAAGGTTGTGGTGCGCGACAGGAGTATCAAGCAATGAGCTTACGAGCAAGTGCCTCTGCATGTGAAATCTCGCCCGGGCTGCCAATCCCCTTGTCAGGTTTTGCCGGCACGAAGAGGGTATCGACGGCGATCAAGCAGCCCCTATTTGCGTCCGCCGTTCATATCAGAGGCGGGTCCGGGGGCTGTATCATTATCTCGCTGGATCTTTTTTCGATTGATCCGCAGACGGCAGCGGCCATTCGCGAACAGGTCTATGCGGCGACGGGGACGCCTCGGGAGAACATCTTTATAACCACCACAGGGTGTCATTCGTCGCCCTATACCGAGGATGCCGTTTATCTAAGAGGAGATCCTTCATTCGCGGCGACCGACCCTGCGTACTTGGAACAGGTGATTCAGAAGTCGGTTCAAGCCGCCTCCGAGTCGGCCGTCTCTACACGGCCAGCGTCCGTGGCTGTGGTTACGTTTGACGCTCCGGGAACAGGTGCCCTTCTTGTGAAGGGTGATAACGGCCGTGTTATCGCTACTGTTATCGTACGCGATGATATTCCGGATTATATGGGAAGGGAGAATGCCGATATCTCGGCAGATATGGTCGGCACCCTGCGGGACACGCTAAAACGCCGCTTTGGTAGTGATGCCGTGACTTTGTTTATTTCCGCCCCTTGTGGAGAGCAGCTGATGCAGCAAAGAGCGGACTATGGCGAGGCCTCTGCTCAGGCTGCGGGGAAAAAGTTATCGGAAGATTTGCTTGCGCGGATCATGACGCTGCGAACGTCGGATTTTTCATCGGATTTTGCTGTTGCTGGCGGTATCATTGATCTGCCTTGCCTTCCGTTTCGGAGCCTGCCGCACATATTTGAAGCGGCCGCATGTGTAACCGTTGCCAAGCAAGCCGTTGCCCTGGCTGACCACGGGCAGGATCCTGATCAGTGTGCTGATGCGCGCTGGAGTTTGATTGAGGCTAATCATGCCATGAGTCTTGCTGTTGCCGCAAAGGAAGGTGTTCTTGAGGCAACATTGAGAGCGTATGGTCCCGCAGTGGTACAACGCCTGCGGGTAGGCCCGATTACGATTATCGGCGTGCCGTGCTATTTATCCAGGCATGCGGCCCGGAAAATCATCTCGCAGAACGTTCCTGGTGTTTGGTTAGCGCAATGTGTGAACGGAACCATGTTGGGTAGCATGCTTTCCTGCCAGGATGCGTTGCATGGAACGGGTTTCCTGCTGCGCGGTCCTGCCTTTGAGGCGTCTGTGGCAGATGACCTGACCGGGGCGATTATGCATGCTTCTGCCAGTTGTACGATGGTATAGCGTTATACGGATGGTGCTAGGAGAGCGGTTTTTTCTGGCGGTGTCCTGGTTTTGCCAGTACCTCGACGTAGAAGGATGTCATTTGTTGTTTTTCAGCACCATCGATGCATTTGTCCAGCTCGGCCGGATGAACACGTTGGGCGGTTTCTTCGGTCGGCCCGAATTTGCAGTCGAAATCCCAGAAGTCTACCCCGGGCGGCAGTTCTTTGCGGCGCTCGCGTTTCATATATTTACGGATTTCGTTTTTTACCCCCTCGAAAAGCCGGGGTACTTTGATTTTCGGGTGCGTAAGTGTAAACGTTTTTCTCATAATCGGCCTTGCTGGAAATTTGTTTGCGCCCAGGCGTATCGGCGTGGTTTTTGCATCCTACGCTCTTTATCGATCGGGTAGCAACTGAATATGGATGGCAGCAGCAAGTAAAAGTCTTGATCGTGCTGTGGATTGCTGGTTGAGTGTTGGGGCTTTGGTTAGAATCTTTCATGGTGGTCGTTGCGATATAGGAGATTTGGATATGGATACAGGGAAGCAGGATTGGTTGGCGGAGATGTTTGTGCGGCAGGCTGAATTGAATCAGCGAATTGGCGTGGACACAACGGCGCTGGAGGGTGAAGAGGAAAAGGCCAAGTGGGTTTTGAACTATTGCCGGGCGATGGGGCAGGAGCTGGCTGAGCTAACCGACAGTGTGCCTTGGAAGTGGTGGGCGAAGTACCAGAAGTTCGATATGCAGAATGCACGGGTGGAGGTGGTGGATATGTTCCACTTCCTGATTTCGCTAGCGCAGGTCTTGGATATGAGCGCAGCGGACGTTTACCAGTTGTATTGCGACAAGCATGCGGTGAATCACAAGCGCCAGGACAGCGGCTACAGCGTTAAGGATGAGAACGACAACGCTGATCTGGGCGTATAACTGAAAGACGTTCGGTACAAGGTTGGGGGCGAAAACGTGTGTGAGTTTGTGGGGGCGAATTACATTCGACTAACTCGCGTACCCACATACCCGCACACTTTTTTGACGGTACATGCTTAGTGGGCGACGGCGATTGTGGCACCGGCGGGTTGACCGATGCTTTTGAGTAGATCGCGGAACCATTCGCATTCGGGATCGAAAGGTTTGCCGCCTTTGATGCGTTCGAAGGCGATGGCCTTGAGTTCGTTGTCGTGATCCTCGTCTTCCCCGACGACGCCGCTTTCGCGACGCAGGGCGCAGGCGACGGCATGCTCGCTGCAGGCACGGATAAGTTCAATGTCGTCTCCATTCGCTGCGGCCGCCCGGCTGAAGTAGCCACTCTTCTGGATAAGGGTTTTCTCGGCCCCGATCATTTTGGAAAATTGCTGACCAAACCATTTGCCGGGATTAACGGCATCGAGTTTGATATGGCCGAACGCGTCGCGCGGCACTTCCTCGCCAGCGGCTTCCATCTCCGTGACGATTTTCTCAACGCCTGCACCTTCGGACAGGAAAATATTGACGCAGTCGTGTGTGTCCATGATCGCGTTCAGTCGTTTGGCTTCTGCGGCAATGTCGATTTCCATTTCGGGAATGTATATGGCATGCACATCGCGGGCTTCGCGTGCCAAGCCGATGCCGGGCAGGAACTGGCAATCGTCCAGGAATTCGTGATAGATGCGGGCGGTGTATCCGGTGAGCCAGCCGCAGTTGCGTCCCATGACTTCATGTACGATGAGCATGCGTGGATTGGCACTGTGTTCGGCGACGACGTTCGCAAAGAATTGTGCGCCTTCTTCGGCGGCAGTCCAGGCCCCGAGGCTCTGGCGGATGGGGAAGACGTCGTTGTCGATCGTTTTGGGTAGGCCTACCACGGTCAGGGCATAGTCGTTTTGTTTCAGAAAGGCGGCGAGATCTGCAGCCGTTGTATTGGTGTCGTCGCCACCAATGGTATGGAGCACGTCGACTTTGTCGCGGGTGAGCTGCTCGGCGGCAACGTGCAAGGGGTTTTGGCCCTCTTTTACCAGGCCGCGATTCACGCAGTCCTTGACATTGGTCAGTTTGACGCGGCTGTTACCGATCGGGCTGCCACCGAATGCATAGAGGCGGCTGATATTGGTGCGCGTTTCGGCATCGATTGTAATCGAGTCGCCCAGGAGCAACCCTTTATAGCCTGAGCGATAACAGATGATTTCTGTGTCGGGTGCCTGGCGAGTATAGGCTTCGACGAGTGCGGCGATGGATGCGGAGAGGCAGGGGGCCAGGCCACCAGCTGTGAGAATTGCTACTTTTTTGACGGACATGATTGCTCCTTGATTTTGTTCCGCAGTGCGGAGGTTGTTTATACGCTTACCGGAAGTATCGCGTGTGTTCCTGAAAGACGTACTTGTCGGTGAAACCGGACAAGTAGTCGCATACTGCACGTTTCAGGCCGTCTTCTGCAAGCCGGCTTTGCGCTTTTTTCCCCATATGCTCGGGATGCTGGCAGTAATGCTGGAAGAGGTGCCGCAGCATGGCGGTGGCGATCTCGGCCTGATTCTTGATGGATTGGCTGAAATAGACGTTTTTATACAGGAATGCGCGGAAGGCATCGGCGTGTTCCTGCATGGCAGGGCTGCAAGCAACGATTTGCACGGGGGCCTGCATGACTTCCGTAACGGAGCGGGGTTGATAGGTTTCGATGTTTTGGAGGGTGCAGGTCACGATATCCTCGATCAACAGATCAAGCAGGTTGCGGATGGTGATGCGGATATGCTGTCCGCGATCGAGACCGGAGTAGCGGGCATCGGTTCGTTCGGTGGCGAGTCGCCAGAGTTCCTGGGTTTCGAGCAGTTCTTCGGTTAGAATGCGGGCGAGCAGGGCATCGTCGGTATCGTGTGCATAGTAGGTGATGTCGTCGGCGATGTCGGCGATCTGTGCTTCGATGGATTGTCGGGGGCCAATGGGTAGATTGTCGAGTATGGCGTCCGGTTTGGCGGCTTCATGTTTCATGAGGCCGGCACGGACTTCCCATGAGAGGTTGAGTCCGGGGAAGTCGGGATACTGGATGTCGAGAATATCGACCCAGCGCAGGCTTTGGAGATTGTGATCGAAGCCGCCAGCATCGGCCATCAATTGGTTCAGTTCGTTTTCGCCAGCGTGCCCGAAGGGGGCGTGTCCGATGTCGTGTGCGAGGGCGATGCATTCCGTGAGATCCTCGTTAACTTGGAAGATGCGTGCCATGGTGCGGGCGACGGCGGCAACCTCGACGCTATGTGTGAGGCGGGTGCGGTAGTGGTCGCAGGAGCTGCGGGTGAACACCTGGGTTTTGTATTCGAGGCGGCGAAAGCATCGGCTGTGAATGATGCGATCGCGGTCGCGTTGGAATCTGCAGCGCGAGGCGTGCTCTGGTTCCGGGTAGTGTCGTCCGGCAGAGGTGCTGCTGCGGCTGGCAAAAGGTGCCAGCAGATGGGTTTCGCGCTGCATAAGAACGTTGCGTATATTGCTTTTATCCATGGCTGATAGCGGTTTGTATAGGATTATGGTACGTGATCGGGGATGGAGCTTACACTTGTCGAGGTGCTTTTGTCGATACGAATTAGCTTGCCTCGGTTGTTTGGTCATGGCATGTTTGCAGGTCTCTGAAAGCAATCCGTACGAGGGGTATGGATGGTAATGCGTTGCAATTGCGTGTGAAATGGCAGCTTCCGCCATGACGCTGCAGGCTTTACTGCTGCTTTCTACATGTTGACGGAAGCATGACAGGAGGTAAGGAAAAGATGGCACGGAATAGTAGCCGCAAGGCAAAAGGTAAGATTGTTCGTCGTTTGGGTGTGAATGTTTACGGTAACCCGAAGTTTTCGCGTTTGCTGGAAAAACGTCCGAATGCTCCTGGCATGCATGTGCGTCGTAAAGGCAGATTGTCGGATTACGGCGTACAACTGGTTGAGAAGCAGAAGTTGCGCTTTCATTATGGTTTGAGCGAGCACCAGTTCCGGTCGGTATTTGTGAAGGCGAAGAACATGCCTGGCATCACGGGTGACAATATGCTCATTCTGCTGGAGCGTCGTCTTGATAATGTTGTCTATCAGTTGGGTATGGCCGCTACGCGTGCCCAGGCCCGTCAAGTGGCGCGTCACGGGCATTTGAAGATCAATGGTCGTAAGGCTTCCACGCCGTCGCAGCTGGTTTCGGCTGGGGACAAGATTTCGGTCAAGGAGCGTGAGTCCAGCCGTAAGATGGTTCAAGAGGCACTGGAGGCAAATCACCGTCCGCTGCCAGGGTGGTTGGCGATCGATGAGAAGGGACTTGAAGGGCTGGTGACGCGTTTGCCAGAGCGTTCCGAGATCGAGACGATTGCCGATGAGCAGTTGATTGTCGAGTTCTACTCGAAATAATACATCGATCATAGTTTTAGAAGGGCCGCATTCCTGCAAAAATGGAATGCGGCCTTTTTTTTGTGTTGGAATTGCTTTTCGGGGATTGCGGAGTCTGGCGCAATCATGCTAGGCTGCTGTTTTACTGAATTTCCACGCAATCCATTCAAGTGAGGCTATCCATGGATACGGTATCTCGAGATTCTGATTCTCCCAAAGAGTTTTGTGGCATATGTGGTGTATATGGCATTTCCGATGTGGGGCCAACGTTGTATCAGGGTTTGTTTTCGTTGCAGCACCGGGGGCAGGAGGGCGCGGGGATTGCTACGGCCGATGGTCGCGAGGTGTATTCTGTGCGCGGGCAAGGGCTGGTGAATGAGGTATTTGGTCGGCAGGACTGGTCGGATTTGCCGGGGCATCTGGGGATCGGGCATGTGCGCTATTCGACGACGGGTTCGACGCGGATCCAGAATGTGCAGCCGCTGGTTGCGGAGTGTGTGGATGGTATTTGGGCCGTCGCGCATAACGGGAATCTGGTTAATGCGCAGCGCATGCGGCGGATGTATCAGGAGGCCGGGGCGATTTTCCAGACCAGTACGGATAGCGAAGTATTGGTTCATTTGCTTGCCGATCCGATGTACCGGACGCGTCCGCGGCGTGTTGCGCGGGCGCTGGCAGAGCTGGAGGGGGCCTTTTGTTTTCTCTTGATGACGCGCAATTGCCTGTTGGCCGCACGGGATCGGTACGGGTTTCGTCCGTTGTCCATTGGCCGGTTGGGTGATGGGTATGTGGTGGCGAGCGAGACTTGTGCGTTAGAGCAGGTGGGGGCCACGTATCTGCGGGATGTCGAGCCGGGTGAATTGGTGATTATTGATGAAAGCGGTATGCATAGTACCTTCTTTGCTGAAGGGGTTGAGCGCCAGCCAGCCAGTTGCATCTTCGAGGTGGTGTACTTCGCGCGGCCGGACAGCATGGTGTTTGGAAAGAATGTGCATGAAGTGCGCGTGCAGTATGGTCGCCAGTTGGCCAAGGAGCATCCGGTGGATGCGGATGTGGTGGTCGCGGTGCCGGACAGTGGTAATTCGGCGGCCCTGGGGTACTCGATTGAAAGCAAGATTCCGCTCGAGCACGGTTTCATTCGCAATCACTATGTCGGGCGTACGTTTATCATGCCGCAGCAGCAGGATCGTTCGCGGAGCGTTGATATGAAGTTGGCGGTTTTGCGCGAGGCGGTTGATGGCAAGCGTGTGATTGTTGTGGATGATTCGGTGGTGCGTGGCACGACGGCTCGGCGGCGTGTGCAGCGCTTGCGTGATGCGGGCGCCTCAGAGGTGCACATGCGGGTATCGTGTCCGCCGATCAAGCATCCCTGTTTTTACGGCATTGACTTCCCCACCAGTGATGAATTGATTGCCGGCAGTATGGACGTGGATGAGATTTGTGCTTATCTAGGGGCTGATTCGCTGGGCTACCTGAGTTTGGATGGTTTGTTTGCACCGTTCAATCATGATCGAGGGTTTTGCGCTGCCTGCTTTACGGGGAACTATCCCACCGATATCAGTGGCGTTACGAGCAACAAGCATGCGCTGGAAAACCGCAGCGAGCTCAATCTGAATATTTGATTGTTTCCTGGCGATAGGCTTGCCTGATTTCTGCCGCGATATCCTGGATGCTTTTGCCATCGGTCTGGATTTGAAACGGGATGGCGTTATACAGCGGGGTGCGGGTGGCGAGCAGTGTCGTGATCCTGCTTTTGCGATCCGGCGTTTGTAGCAGGGGGCGTGTGGTATCATCGGCTACCCGCCGCAGGATTTCATCCACACTGGCCTGCAGGCACACGACCAACCCGCCACGGGCTAATGCCGCAATGTTTGCGGGATTGGTCACAATGCCACCACCCGTGGAAATAATATTGCCATTTGGTGTGGATAGCTCCTGTGCCAATTGATGCTCGATTTGTCGAAAAAAGGGTTCTCCTTCCTCGGTAAAGATGCGTGTGATGCTTTTGCCTTGGCGCGCCTCGATGATGGTGTCCATATCCAGCAGCGGCATGCCGGTTTGTTGTGTCAGCAGATTGGCAACGGATGTTTTGCCGGTGCCCATGAACCCGACTAATACGATGTTTCTTCTAGACATGCCGACCTGCCGAACTGTTTTTGCCGAGGGCGATAGCAGCTACTTCGTCGAAGCGTTTGACAAAATGGGGTTTGATCCCCCTGCGTATGTGTGGCGGCAGCTCCTCGAAATCCTTGCGATTTTCTTCGGGGAAGATGATGTCTTTGATTTTGGCGCGTTTGGCGGCGATGGTTTTTTCCTTAACGCCACCGATGGGCATAACTTGTCCGGTGAGGGAAAGTTCGCCCGTCATGGCCAACGTGGGGCGGATGGGGGTGTTGAGTACGAGGGATACGATCGCCAGCGCCATGGTAATGCCGGCAGAGGGGCCGTCTTTGGGGGTGGCGCCAGCGGGCACATGGAGGTGAAAGGCGGATTCATTGAAAATCTTCCGGGCGTTTTCGTTCTGATCGAGCCAGCCGCGTGCAAAGCTATAGGCAATTTCTGAGGATTCAATCATCACCTGTCCGAGTTGACCGGTTTGCTTGAAGCCGGCTTTTCCGGTATGCAGTTTCGCTGCTTCGATGTGGAGGGTGTCGCCTCCGAGGCTGGTCCAGGCTAAACCGGTTACAATACCCGGGGTAGGGTCGGAGAATGCATTTTCATCGTGGAAGACGCGTTGTCCGAGATACCGGGCAAGATCGGATGTGTCAATCGTGCAGGTGTTTTGGTTTGCGCTGCTGTTTTTCGCTATGTCCCTGGCAACTTTGCGGCAGATTTTCTTGATCTGGTTCTCGAGCGAACGAACACCTGGTTCGCGTGCGTATCCATCGATAATTTCGCGAAGGGCGTTAGGGGTCAGTTTGAGCTGCCGGCCTTTAAGGCCATGTGCCTTGATTTGCTTGGGGATGAGGTAGCGTTTGGCGATTTGCAGTTTTTCTTCCAGAATATATCCCGCCAGTTTAATGATTTCCATGCGGTCGAGCAGGGCTTTGGGGATGGTGTCGAGCTGGTTGGCGGTACATACAAAGAAGACACTGGACAGGTCAAAGCGTACGTCGAGGTAATGATCCAGGAATTGGACGTTTTGCTCGGGGTCAAGCACTTCGAGTAGAGCGGAGGCGGGATCGCCATGAAAGCTGGCTCCGATTTTGTCGATTTCGTCGAGCATGATTACGGGATTATTGGTTTTGCAGGTTTTAATGGCCTGGATAAACTTGCCGGGCATGGCGCCGATGTAGGTGCGTCGGTGACCTTTGATTTCGGCTTCATCGCGCATGCCGCCCAGCGAGAACCGGTAGAATTCGCGATTGATGCTGCTGGCAATGGATTTTCCGATTGATGTTTTGCCCACACCGGGCGGGCCGACAAAGCACAGGATGGATCCGGAGATGGTTCCTTTGAGTTTGCCGACGGCCAGAAATTCCAGGATGCGTTCCTTTACGTCTTCGAGTCCGTAGTGATCGGCGTTGAGGACTTTTTCCGCACGGTCAAGCTCGACGCTATCGCTGGAGGCGATGCCCCAGGGCAAGACGGTGAGCCACTCCAGGTAGTTGCGCGATACGGTGAATTCAGGCGATGCAGGCTCTAAGAGCCGGAATTTTTCCATTTCCTCGTTGATGCGTGCCCGCGCCTCCGCGGTCAGTTTCAGTTCCTCAATGCGTTTTTCAAAGCGTTCAATTTCGGTTTCTTTGCCTTCTTTTTCGATTCCCAGTTCTTTTTTGATGGCTTTGAGTTGTTCGCGCAGGAAAAAATTGCGCTGGGCCCGCGTCATGTTGCCTTCGATTTCGCTTGTGATGCGGGCCTGCAGTTGTGTGATTTCCAGCTCGTGTTTCAAGAGCGATAAGACTTTTTTCAAGCGTTCGCGGATGCGGAAGGTTTCAAGGATGTCTTGCAGATCGGTGGGCTTGGCCGTGGTCAAGGCCGCCGCGAAGTCGCAGAGCCGTCCGGGATCCTGAATGCTTGAGTGCTGCATGAAAATGCTCAGTTCTTCCTTATAAAGGGGGTTGAGTTGAATGAGTTCTTTGATGCTGCGGACGACGGACAGGGAGTATGCCTTCATGTCCTGGTTATCGGACATTTCTGTTTCGCTGACGTATTCGACTTTGGCCATGATCAACGGTGTTTCGCGTATGTAGCGCGAGACTTCACAACGTTGGATGGCGGTGAGTAACATTTGTACTTCGCGTCCTGAGTCTGATTTTGCCATTCGTATGATTTCGGCAACTGTGCCGACGCTATATAGTGCTGGTAGTGTTTTCTCCTCATGATCTTCTGCAGGGGGTTTACGAAGAACCAAGGCTACATATCTTGATCCGCCGTCTACCCATTTGATCAGGGCTTGGGCGATATCGGGGTTGTCAATGACCATAGGAATCGTCATTTTCGGGAAAACGGGTCTTTCGGTCAGAGGTATTACGGGCAATGCGTCCGGCATGAGATCACGAGCAAGGACAATATTGGAAGAATCTTCGCGCGGCCCAATGTGTTGCACATCCGGCTTGGGAGGTTTTCGCTTGCTGGTTACGGGCGTTTTGGATGTTTTTTTTGCCATTTTGTACCGCTGGTTACTGTTTAAACAAAAATCATGTGTCGCCGATTCACCTTACATTAATTTGTATGTAGCACAAAGATGATGTTTCGCAAATTTTAAAGTGCCGGTAATTTGCTGTTTGTATCCCGCTCGTTATCAATATTTTATCACATTCCAAAAAAAACATCAGATAGTCTCTTGACATTGGGTGGGGCGAAGTGTCATAAAGTGTCAAGAAGTGGTGTGTTGTGGAGGTGTATGGTGGAAGATGTTGGTCTTAATCTATTAGAGCATGTAGGTGGGATAGGCATGTTCGTTGGGGCATACCTGCACTCGCTTGATCCGAAGAAGCGCATCACCATTCCGGCTGTATGGCGTGCGCAGGTGGGGGAGCCAAAGAGTCTTTTTGTTTTACCTGACTTTCATGAATGCTGCCTGAATGTTCTGCCTGCATCCGAGATGGCGCGCCGTTTGGAGCGGATTCGGCGCCATTCCTTGGCGGATAAGCGTGCGATGGCGTTTACGCAGGTCTTGGGCGCGAATTCAGATCTTGTTTCCTGGGATACGCAGGGTCGTGTCCGGATCAACGATAAGCTGCTGGGGTTTGCGCAGATTACGGATCAGGTGCAATTGGTGGGGGCGATGGATAAGTTTCAGTTATGGAATCCGGCGTTGCGCACCGAGAGCGATGTTGTGGATCAGCAAAAGTTGTCGGAGACAGGTCAGTACGTGGATTTTTAAACCGGAGTGGGGCGTGTATGCATCAGCCGGTCATGTTGGAGGCGGTGGTGGAACTGCTGCAAGTACGGGAGATGGGGTGTTATGTGGACGGCACGCTTGGCTCGGGCGGGCATGCCGCGGCCGTTTTGTCGCGTTTGGGGCCGTCAGGGCGTTTGTTGGGAATCGACCGTGATGCCGACGCCTTGGTGCGATGTGGCAAGCGTCTGGCTCCTTTCGGGGATCGGTTTGTTGCCTTGCGCGGTAATTATCGCGATATGGAAAAGCTTGTGAAGCAGGTCGGGGTGTCTGAGGTGGATGGTGTTGTGTTGGATTTCGGGGTTTCCTCGGAGCAGTTGGATACGCCCGAGCGCGGGTTTAGTTTTCGTGCATCGGGTCCGCTGGATATGCGGATGGATCAGAGCGCGCGTCTGACGGCAGCAGAGATTGTGAATAGCTGGCCGGAGTCAAGTTTGGCGGACATTTTTTTTCGTTACGGGGAAGAGCGGGGGGCACGGCGGGCGGCGCGTGCCATTGTGCTGCGGCGTGAAGAGCGTTCGTTTAGCGAGACGCTGGATCTGGCTGCGGTATTGGAGAAGGCCATCGGGCGTCGGCATGGGACAGCGGCGGGGCGTCGGCATCCGGCCACGCGCTGTTTTCAGGCGATACGGATGGTTGTGAATGATGAATTGGCTGGCATTGATGAGGGGTTGTGTGCGGCGTTGAACCTGTTGCGAGTAGGTGGACGCATGGCGGTGATCACGTTTCACAGTCTAGAGGATCGCAAGGTAAAGGTGTTTTTCCGTTCGCATGCGGGTCGCGAGGTGTCTCTCATCGAGGGCGGAAGCCGTTGGGAGGGTGTGTTGCCGAAGGTGCGTCTTGTTACCAAAAAGGCACTTGAAGCTACGGCGGCGGAGTGTTTGGAGAATCCGAGGAGTCGTTCGGCGCGCCTGCGGGTGGCGGAGAGAATTGCATAACAGATGATCAAGGGGGTGGCAAATGAGGACCAAAAGCAGGCGAAATCGTAGGAAGCGAGTGAATGGATATGCGCATCGCGTACCGGTGGCTGTGTTTGTGGTGGTTGCGATGATGCTGCTAATTGGTGCGTTGTGGGTCAAGTCCAGTTGCGATGCGATCGGTGCGGAAATCAATCGTCTGGAGCGCGAGTCGCGCGAGTTGGGTGACCGTCTGCTCACGGAGGACATGAAGTGGAATCGTTTACGTTCTGTGGATCAGATCCGGCGGAGTCTGGCGAGCTACGGGATCCGGATGGATTGGCCCAGCCGCGAGCAGGTGGTTGTACTTGCGGATGTGCGCGGGTGGCAGGTGGCGGATGGGGATGAAGGGGTATTGCATGATCATCGTTATGCCAATGTAGGCAGGACGGGCAGGTATGAATGATCGTGGTATGTTGTTTCGGTTTTGCGTAATGGGGCTGATGATGCTGTCGGCGAGCACCGTGTTGGGTGTTCGGTTGGCGTTGCTGCATCTGGGGCCGCATGAGGCAAGGGTGGCACAAATCGAGCGTATGCATCGCTTCCAGCAGGATTTGCTTGGTCGACGTGGTGTGATTCTGGATGGTTCGGGTAGCGGATCACTGCTGGCCTTGGATTTGCCAGCGGATCATGTTTGTGTAGATCCGCACGTGATTATCGAGGCGGATGCGCTAATCCCGACGGCCTCACGTCTGGCCGAATTGCTGGATTTGGATGTAGATGCCGTGGCGGTGAAGCTGCACCAGCCGGGGCGGCGCTATGCGCGTGTGCAGATGTTCGTGCCGCGTGAGATTTCGCGTGAGATTGTCGATGAGCGTTTGACGGGGGTCTTTATGCGTCCGGCGCATCTGCGGTATTATCCGCACGGTATGCTGGCGTGTCATATTCTGGGGTTTGTGAACCATGAAGGTATTGGCAGTGCTGGTGTTGAGCAGCAGTATGACCGCTTGCTGCGCGGTCGACCTGGCGTGATCCAGGGTCGCGTGGATGCCTTGCGTCGGGAGATCTACTCAGAGCGGATTCTAGCTGATCCGGGCGATCCCGGGCACACCATTGAGCTTACGATTGATCAGCACATTCAATTGGTTGTGGAGCGTGAATTGGATAGCTTGATGGAAACGTCGCATGCCAAAGCGGTATGGGCGATTGTGCAGCATGTACGCACGGGCGAAATTCTGGCGATGGCTTCGCGCCCCGGATATGACTTGAATCAATTCAACCGATCCTCGCTGGACGAGCGTTTGAACCGTGCGATTGGTGTCAATTTCGAACCCGGTTCGACACTGAAAGCGGCGGCCTTTGCTGCTGCGCTGAATGAAGGCATTGTGACGCCGGAGACGATCTTTGATTGTGAAAATGGTTCCTGGTTTTATAAGGGACGTCCGCTGCGAGATGTGTCGGCGCATAAGCATTTGACGGTGGCGGATGGCATACAGAAGTCGAGCAATATCTTAACGGCGAAGATGTCGCTCATGCTTGGGAATGACCGTTTGTATGCGTATTTCCGGGCTTTTGGGATTGGTTCGCAACTGGGGATTGATTTGCCGGGAGAGGAGGCGGGCATCTTTCATGCGCCGGAGCGTTGGTATGGCATCAGTCCCACGCGTATTCCGATCGGGCAAGGGGTTGCCACGACAGCGCTGCAGATTTTGACGGTATTCAGTACGATTGCAAATGATGGTTATCGGATGCGCCCTTATGTGGTGCGGCGGATCCGCACGGCTGATGGTGATGTGATTGTCGAGAATCAGCCATCGGTTGCGGCGCGTGTTATCCGTTCGGACACGGCTGCGACGATGCGTCATCTCTTACAGCGTGTGACAGAGACGGGCGGGACGGGGACGCGTGCGCGGATTCCAGGTGTCGACGTGGCAGGTAAGACGGGTACGGCCCAGAAACCAGGGCCTGGGGGATATTCGAATACTGATTACATTGCCACATTTGCCGGCTTTTTCCCGGCGGATGATCCCGTCATTTCGATGGTAATTGTTGCCGATGAGCCGCGGCCCGTAACGGGTGGTGGCCGTGTGGCTGCCCCGGCTTTTGCGGCGATCGGGCAGGAAATCAGCCGCTATATGGGACTGGATCGCGGGGATCATCAGCGGATGCAATTTGTACATGTAACGCCTTGAATCGGGCAGGAATGCAGCCATTATGACGATATTGGAAATACGAAAGTTGATCGGGGCGGAGCTCGTGGGGCGTTCCACTTTCAGTGGTGCGATTGCGGGGCTTAGTATGCATTCGCGCGAGATTCGCCCGGGCTGGCTTTTTGTGGCAGTGCCGGGGACCCAGCAGGATGGTGCTTTATATGCAGAGGACGCCATTCGTCGCGGAGCCGTTGCGGTGCTGGCGGAGAAACCACTATCGGTATCTTCCGGTGTGGCGGTGCTGGTTGTTTCGAATTGCCGCCTGGCAGCAGCACAATTGGCGCATACGTTTTTTGGTGCGCCATCCCAAGCGTTGCGTGTGGTGGGTATTACCGGCACGAATGGCAAGACGACCACGGCAACGTTGGTAAAGACGGTGTTTGGGGCTAGTGGTGAGTCTGCCGGGATGGTCGGCACGATCGCGTACGAAATCGGGAATCGTACAATTGCGGCTACGCGGACGACGCCCGATTGCGTGACGCTACAACATCTGCTGCAGGGCATGGTAAAAGCAGGGTGCCGGGCGGCGGTATTAGAGGTTTCCTCCCACGCCTTGATGCAGCAGCGGACAGCTGGCATTGATTTTGCGGCGGCGGCGTTTACGAATTTGACGCACGATCATCTGGATTACCATGGAACGATGGAGGCGTATTATGACGCCAAGGCGACACTTTTCAGGAATTTGCCAGCGGGTCGTTGCGGTGTCGTGGATGTTGATGATGCCTGGGGGGCAAAGCTTGCGGCAGAGTCACTCGCATGTGATATCATCCGCACGGGTCTGGATATCAAGGCTGATGTACGTGCTGTGATGCAGACGCAAACACTGGATGGTAGCCGCTTTCATGTTTTTTCACCATGGGGCGAGCAGGAAGTAGCGCTGCAACTTCCGGGGATGCACAATGTCCGGAACGCCCTGATCTGCTTTGCTTTGACATGTGCTCTCGGGATTTCCCCCCAGACGGTGGCCTCCGCCTTGGGGGGTGTACGGAGTGTTCGGGGTAGATTGCAACGGTTGCATGTATCGGCACCATTCCGGATATTTGTGGATTATGCGCACACGGAAGATGCTTTGCGGTCTGTGCTGCCTGAATTGCGCCGATATACTGAGGGGCAGTTGCGAGTCGTTTTCGGGTGCGGGGGAGGGCGCGACACGCAGAAGCGGGCATTGATGGGGCGCGCGGTATATGAGAATGCCGACGTTGCGTATGTCACGAGTGATAATCCGCGCAACGAGCGTCCTGAAGATATTATTGCGGCGGTATTAACAGGATTTCCGGAAGATGCGTTGGTTTGTGTCGAGCCGGATCGGCGGGCTGCAATTGCGTTGGCTTTGTCGGAGGCGCGTGCCGGGGACACCCTGTGCATAGCTGGTAAGGGACATGAGGTGTATCAGGAGGTAGAAGGGCGGATGCTGCCTTTTGATGACATCCAGGTGACGACGGAACTGCTGGCAAGTATGGGGTACCGCGCAGCATGACAACAGCCCGGAACATATTTGATCCCGTCTGGCTCGCTTGCGCGACCGGTGGTAGCTGGCAACGCATGCCGACCGGCGCGATACGGCGTATATGTCATGATACCCGCAAGTTGCAGTCCGGCGACTTATATGTTGCGATCCGCGGAAGTCGTATTGACGGGCACAGTCTGGTCGAAGAGGCAATTGCCAAGGGGGCCGTGGCGGCCTTGGTCGATCAAGTTTATCTGTCGAATTCTGCGTTGCAATCAACGGTTCCTTTGCTGGTTGTGGCAGATACGCTTGTTGCCTTGGGTCGCATGGCGGGGATGCATCGGCATCGCTGCGGCATTCTTGCGACAGGGATTACTGGTTCCATGGGAAAAACGACCGTCAAGGATATGACGGCCTGCTTATTGGGGCAAATCGGTAATACGGTTGCGACGCAAGGAAACTGGAATAACAACATTGGGCTACCTTTGAGTATGCTGGGCATCACGCTGGATACGCAATACGGTGTGTTCGAGATGGGGATGAATCATCCTGGTGAAATTGCCCCGTTAAGTGAGATTCTTTCCCCGGACTGGGGTGTCGTGACTTCGATCGGGCCTGTGCATCTAGAGTTTTTCGATCGTGTAGAGGCCATTGCCCATGAGAAGGCGGATCTACTGCGTGCGTTGCCGCAGAAGGGTATCGCGTTTTTGCCTGTTGGAGATCCGTATTATCCCATTTTACGGGATGCGGTGCCCTGCTCGTTGCAGACGGTGGCGGTGGGGTCGCATGGGGATGCGGATCTGGTGATCTCCAATCAACAGGGGCGTTTGGTCGTGCGAGAGCATGGGCAAGCGCATTCCACGGATTTGCCCATTCCGGCGGCGGGACAGCACAACCTTTTGAATGCGGGACTGGCGATACTGGTGGCACGTGCTGCCGGGGCTTCCTGGGACCAGATTCGCACGGGTTTTTCGCAATACCAGCCCGCACCGATGCGTTGGGAAATGCAGGTTTTGGATGGCTGCACGATAATTAATGATGCCTATAACGCGAATCCGGTGAGTATGTCAGCGGCCTTGGATACTTTTTCGCAAACGCGCGTAAAAGGCAGTAAATGGCTTGTTTTGGGGGATATGCTCGAATTGGGTGTGCATGCAGAGGGTGCGCATGTGGCCTTAGGGCAAGCTGTCGCAGCGGGCACATGGGCGGGGTTGGCCGCGGTGGGGGTGCATGCCCAGACCGTCAAGGCGGCAGCCATTGCCGCTGGATTTTCTTCTGATGTTGTGGCTGCGTTTCCTACGGTGCAGGACGTCGGAGATTGGTTGCGCGCGCGTGTAGCACCAGGTGATGCCGTTTTGTTGAAGGGTTCACGTGGCGTTCAGTTGGAAAAGCTGTTGGTTGGGTTCGGTAAGTAAGCAGTCCAGGACAAGGAGGCAAACATGCAGACGGTAGCAGTGGCAATGCCCAGTATGAAGCCATCGGTTTATGGTGCCGGCGGTTATGCGTTTCCAGAGATGGCGCGATGGGGGAAAACGGCCGTATTGCCGGATAAGCGCAATCGGCTTGCATTTGCGTCTGTTACGACCGATGACGACCTGAATAATGGAGACCCGCCGGACGTGATGTTATGGGGCGAAGAATAATTGGTGCTTGATTGGATAGAAGGGGCGGTATGCTGTATTACTTGAGTTTGTTGGAGGCATGGTTTTCGCCGTTGCGGATTTTTCAGTATATCACGGTTCGAACTGTGGCTGCGGCAGGAACGTCCCTACTGGTCTGTCTGTTTGCGGGGCCCTGGATGATTGCCAGCTTGCGGGCCTTGAAGATTGGTCAGCAAGTTCGTACGGGTAACGCCCCTGATCATCAGCACAAGCAGAATACGCCAACGATGGGTGGTGTGCTGATTGTTGCGGGCATCACGATCGCTTGTTTATTGTGGGCTCGCCCCAGTAACCGACTTGTTCAAGTTGCCGTAGGCACTTTGCTTGTGATGGGGGGGATCGGGTTTGGGGATGATTTCCTGAAAATTCGCAAGCGCCATTCGGGCGGGTTGTCAGCCCGCAGTAAAATGGTATTGCAATGCCTGTGGACTTGTGTGGTCGTTGCCATTTTGTGGAGTACGCCAGAAACCAGTGTGCGCTTGCGTCAACTTATGATCCCGTTTCACAAGGAGCCGCTGATTGGCGATATTGGTCTAATCGCAGCTTTTTTTGTGGTATTTGCTGTTTTGGTCGGTTCGGCGAATGCGGTAAATCTTACGGACGGCTTGGATGGTCTGGCGGTGGGCTGTGCCAGTTCCGTATCGTTAAGTTACCTGGCCATGGCCTACCTTTCCGGTCATGCATTGTTTGCACAATATCTTTATATTCCCTATATCCCGGGGGCGGGAGAGCTATCGGTATTTTGCGGGGCCATTGCGGGGGCCAGTCTGGGATTTCTCTGGTATAATTGCCACCCGGCACATGTGTTCATGGGCGATACCGGCAGCTTGGCACTGGGGGGGGCAATCGGCATTGTTGCGATCCTGATCAAGCAGGAAGTCGTGTTGCTGCTGGTAGGTGGCGTATTTGTAATGGAGGCGCTGAGTGTGATCCTGCAAGTCGCCTCCTTTCGTTTGACGGGCAAGCGCATCTTTCGCATGGCACCGATTCATCATCATTTTGAAAAAGCGGGATGGAGTGAAACCCAGGTGACCATCCGTTTCTGGATTCTCTCGATCATTTTTGCGTTGCTGGGATTGTTGACGCTCAAGTTGCGATAATACCGGGGTGTTCTTTTTTCGAAGATGTTGCATATATGGCAGATACCCGAACAGCATTAATTCTTGGTCTTGGAAGAAGCGGATATGCGGCCGCGCGTTTGTTATGTGCACAAGGATGTCGCGTCACGATTGTTGATCAATCAGGCGGAACGCTTACGGCGTCGGATTTGCTGGCGTTAAACAGCATCGGGGCTTGCGTTTTGCCGCATCAACAGGAACTCCCCGCTGGTGCATTTGATCTTGGGGTGGTGAGTCCTGGCTTTGCGGTAACGAGTCCTTGGGTAATTGCGGCAGAGGCCCGTTGCCGCGAGTTGCTTTCCGAGCTTGCGTTAGGGTACCGGTATAGCCGCTGCCCGCTTTTAGCCGTCACTGGTACAAATGGGAAGAGCACCTTGGTTATGCTGCTCGATACAATTCTGCGACAAGCGGGACACCGCAGCCTCGCCGGGGGCAATCTAGGGATCCCGCTGTGCGAGCTGGTTATGCGGCCTGATGTTCCGGATTGGATTGTGGTAGAGGTGAGTTCATTTCAGCTTGAGTTGGCGGGTGATTTTCATCCACACGGGGCCGTGTTTTTAAATATCCAGCCGGATCATCTGGATCGGCACGGCGATATGGATACCTATTTTCGCACGAAATGCCGGGTATTTTCGCATATGCAGGCGGGTGATATTGCGGTTGTACCGGCGGGGCTGCTGGTTGCTATTCAGGGCCGTGCAGGGTGTATGCATGCGCAATCCGAGCCGGAGTGGATTTGTTTTGGCGAGCATCCGGCGGCATGGTGCTATGATGCGCAAAATCATTGCCTAAGCGGCCCCCGGGAAAAAATACCGCTTCTGCATCCCTATTTTGATAATCCTGTGACGGGGGCAACCGCGGCGGCCGCGGCGGCCTTGGTCAGCGGGTGCTGTGGTGTTTCCGGTCGGGCCGTCGCGGATGGTATTGCCGCATTTACGCCATTGGGGCACAGGACCGAACTCGTTGCACAGCAAGATGATGTTATGTATATCGACGATTCAAAAGCCACGAATATGGCCGCCATGTGTGCGGCCTTGGCGATGCAGAAGGGGCCGGTGCGTTTGATCGCCGGTGGGTTATTGAAGGAAAATGATCTCGATTGGACGAAACAAGTATTGAAAAAGCGTGTGGCATGTGCGTACCTTATAGGGGATGCAGCG
>JBLRXB010000004.1:0-31536 GCA_047920915.1 Kiritimatiellia bacterium | reverse complement strand
CTTTTACGATCCCCCCGGCCTTGTGCCGGTGGTGAAGGAAGTTGAGCGAGGGGGGCACCGCCCCTCTCAACGTTTGCTTCCACCGGCGCAAGGCCGGGGGCAGCATGAAGATACAGGGAGATGGTGGAAGATGATAGTGATACCGGCGATTGATTTAAAGGGGGGGCGTTGTGTGCGTCTGCAACAGGGGCGGGCGGATGCGGAGTCGGTTTATGGGGTTAGCCCGGTGGAGGCGGCACTGCGCTGGCAGGGAGAAGGGGCGCAGCGGTTGCATGTTGTTGATCTGGATGGCGCATTTGATGGCCACCCGGTGCATTTGAAGGAAATTGCGGCAATTTGCGAGGCGCTGGATATTCCTGTTGAAGTGGGTGGCGGTTTGCGGACGGATGCGGATGTGCAGCGGGTTCTGGATGCTGGTGCGGCCTGTGCGATTATCGGGACGCGGGCATTTGCGGATCCGGACTCACTGGGGGTAAGTGCGGCGCGATTCGGGGAGGCGTTGGCCGTTGGTATTGATGCCCGTGACGGTTTTGTGCAGGTGAAGGGCTGGGTTGAGACCACGTCGATGAAAGCGGTTGATCTTGCGCAGCGGGCGGATGCCTTGGGTGTGGCGACATTAATTGTGACGGATACGGCCACTGACGGCATGCTAGCGGGCGTGAATGCGGCGGCCATGGATGCGGTTTGCAAGGTTGTGACTTGCAAGGTGATTGCATCGGGTGGCGTGACCGGGCCCGACGATATTTCGCGTTTGGAGGCGTTGGGGCATGCCCATTTGTTCGGTGCCATTGCCGGTAAGGCTTTATATGAGGGCAGAACCACGTTGGCGGCATTGATGGCTGCTGCAGAGAAACAGGAGTAGAATATGTTTACGGAGGTACGGCAAACACGTTTGGCAAATGGCATGCGGGTGATTACATCCCGGATTCCGCATGTACAGAGTGCGGCAGTGGGGCTCTGGGTTGGCGCGGGGTCGCGGCACGAACCCGAGAAGCTGGGCGGGATCAGTCATTTTCTGGAGCATATGCTTTTCAAGGGGACGGTCAAACGCAGTGCGCTTGAAATCAGTCAGGCGATTGAAGGGCGCGGCGGGTATTTGAATGCTTTCACGCAGGAGGAAAGTACCTGTTATTATGCGCGGGTTAGCTTCGACCAGTTGCCGGTGGCTTTTGATGTGCTTTCCGATATGTTGTTGCGGGCACGTTGCAGTGCAACGGACACGGCCAAGGAAAAGCAGGTAATTCTGGAAGAGATGCGGATGTATGCGGATCAGCCACAGCATGTCGTGCAGGAGCTGCTGCAGGCGTCGGTGTGGCCGAAGCATCCGCTGGGTCGGTCTATTATTGGATCGGTTGCCAGCGTCCAGGGGGTGTCCTCGACGGACTTGCTGGATTACAAATCGCGGGCTTATGTTCCTTCAAAGTTGGTGGCGGCCTTCGCGGGGTTGGTGGATCATGATGCTTGTGTGGCTTTGGTCGAGGGGGCTTTTGGCGGATTGCCAGCCTGCAAGCCTGCGCGGATGTTGCCTTTCAAGGAAGCGGTTAAACCGGTGGCTGCGGTGCAGGTCGGACGCGAGATTGAGCAGAATCATCTGGCGATCGGGGTGCGTCTTTTTGGTCGGAATGATGACCGGCGTAATATCCTGCGGCTTCTGAATGTGATTCTGGGTGAAAACATGAGTTCGCGGCTTTTCCAGATTGTGCGCGAAAAGCACGGTTTGGCATACTCCATTCATTCGAGTGCCCATTTGCAGTCCGATACGGGGGTCCTGGTTGTGCATGCGGGATTGGATCGGGAGCGAGGTGCGAAGGCTTTGAAGCTCATCTCGCGAGAAATGCTACGGCTGGTGGATTCCCCGGTCAAGGCGGCCGAGCTAAAGCGTGCCAAGGAGTATGTTCTTGGGCAGCTGCGATTGGGGTTGGAGAATACGTCCAGCCAGATGATGTGGATTGGCGACAATCTGTTATCGCATGGCCGTTTTATTGATCCGGAAGAGACGATGCTACGCACCAAGGCGGTGACGGCTGCGGATATTCAGTCTTTGGCGCAGGCGTATTTTCGGCGTGATAACGTGAGTGTGGCGGCCGTGACGCCGATGCAGGGGGGTGGGTTGCAGCACCCGGTTCTCGAAGATGCACGGGCAGATTTTCCTGGTTAGCGAGGTGGTGTCTGATGCGTAGGCCCTTCGTTCTGTTCGCCCTGCTCTTCGGCGCGGGAACAGCGTTGGGGCTGTGGGGATACGTGGATCAATTATCCGTCGCGATCTTGTTCGGCAGCATGGTGTTTTTGTGGGCTGCGGCGGTCTTGGCTGCCGTTTTCGGTGCGGCACGTGTATCCCCGTGGTTGGCCTTGTTTTTGGTCCTTTTACTAGGCGTCTTTTCGGCCCGCTTACCCCGCGGGGATCGTTCCTTGCGTTCCGTGTTGCCGCTGGATGCCGATGCGCGTTTGCGAGCCACTCTTTCCGGCGTTGTAGTGGCTGAGCCGGCTGCGGCATCACCCATGCGCTTGTTGTTACAGGTGTATAGCGTTGAGGTTGATGGTGCTTTGTTGCGGGTACATGAGACGGTACCGGTACTCGTATATGGAAGATATTGGCAAGATGCTCCGCAGCGCTGGAAGCATTGGTCCTTTTCGGGATCGCTGCAATATGCACCGGAGGATTTCCGGGGCGATTGGTTTTTGGTGTCAGGCGTGAATGCGTCCCATAAGACAAGCCCGCCAACTGCGGTCTTTGCGGTTTGGTCCGAGCAGTTGCGTCAGCTCGCCGCCGAAACGTTGCGGGTGGGGCTGGAGGATCGTCCCGATCGCTATGGCGTGATGCATGCCTTGCTGCTTGGATATCGCATGCATTTGCCGCGCGATGTGCAGGTGGCATTCCGCCGGACGGGCACGATGCATGTGTTTGCAATCTCGGGTCTGCATGTCGGGATTATCTGCGCTGTGCTTGTGTTTGTGATTAATTTACTGCGCGTGCCACGCACGTGTCGTGTGGTTGTGCTGGCACCGGTCATTTGGTTGTATGCCCTGATGACGGGGGCGCGGGCCAGTGCGATTCGTGCCGGGGTGATGGCGATTACGTATCTGGCCGCTCCGTTCTTCGGAAGGCGGGCAGATTCGTGGTCGGCCCTTGCACTGGCTTCCGTTATGATCCTGGCGTGGCGGCCGGACCAACTACAGGATCCCGGTTTTATTTTTTCCTTTACAGCCGTGGCGGGTATTTTGGCGATGCTGCCGCTGTTCGATAGCTGGTTGCAGCGTCATTTGCTGCATGATCCGTTTCGTCCGCGTGACAAGGGGCCAGAGATGTGGGCTTCTATCCTGCTGTGGGGCGGGCGCATGGTATCTGTTTCACTGGCCGCGTGGTTGAGTACGACACCGTTGTCGTTATATTATTTCGGACGGTTTGCGCCGATTGCACTGCTGGCGAATCTGATTGTGTTGCCGTTGGCTTTTCTGATTGTAGTGACAGGGTGCTTGTCGTTGTTGACTGCGGCCACGGGGGGCGGTGGTTTGGTGCTGCTTTTTAATCAGGCCAATTTCGCATATGTCGGACTCTTGACGGGCGGCATGCGCTGGTTAGAACGAATTCCGTGGGGTTTTACTGAAAATATGCATATTTCGTTGTCAGCGGTTTGGTGCTGTTATCTTGTCTTGATCGGTCTGGTAATCACGCTACGGAAGACGTTTCGTGATGATTGTGTGGCGGGTCGGGTGTATCCGGATATCTGAGTAAACAAAACCCTGATGGAGATAAAATCTTTTATTTTGTGTACTTTGATATTGCGTTGTGGGATCGATAGGAGCAGAGTCTTTTTGAGAGACTGTGGTGTAAATGCGATGCGAGGAGGATTCCGTGGTCACTGCCACGAATACAGCGATTCGCGCTTTCGCACCCGAAGATGTACAGGGCATGTCCTCTGCGCAATTGCGGGACGCACTGCTCTATCTACAAACTTCCCTGGAGGTATCGGAGGCGACGTGCGCATCGCTTCGGGAAGCGCAAGCGGAGGGTGGAACGCTTTCGCCTTGTCGTGAAGATCGATCAAACGGACGGCGGGATTTCACGTTTCAGAACATGAGCCGTGATGTGTTGCAGATTCTGAATTCATCAGCCGATCGAACTGGCATTATGCGCAGTGTGGTTTCTGTCATCAAGGCTTATATGGGCTTTGATGCCGTCGGGATCCGTCTGCGGGAGGGCGATGATTATCCTTACATTGCGCAAGAAGGGTTTGCGGTGGATTTTCTGGAAGAGGAGAACTCTTTGGTGCTACGCAACAGGGTCGGGGGATTGTGCCGTAATCCGGATGGTAGTGTATGTTATGCTTGTACCTGTGGACTGGTAATCTCGGGGCAGACGGATCCTTCGAATCCTCTCTTTACACCGGGCGGAAGCTGCTGGACGAATCAGGCATCCCGTTTGCCGGTGTTGACTTCGGAAGAAGACCCGCGGATCAATCCGCGTAACAACTGCATTCATTATGGCTACCAGTCAATCGCGTTGGTTCCGATTCGCGTGGAGGGGACGATACTAGGTTTGATCCAGTGTAATGACAAGCAAACCGACCGGTTTTCGTTGCTTTCGATTGAGCAGCTTGAGGATTTTGCCACTCGGATGGGGGAGGCGTTGTTGCGGATTGAGGCAGAAGAGCAATTGCGTTTGAATGTGGCGCAATTTACGCGTCAGAATGCCATATTCGAGGCGTTATTCAAGAATCTTACGGTTGGTGTATTCATGGTGGAGGCACCTTCGGGGCATCCCATCATGGCGAATGATGCGGCACAAGAGATGTTGGGTCGTGGCATTTTACCTGACACAACACGTGAAAACCTCTCTGCGGTTTACAAGGCGTATCGGTTAGGCACGGATGTGTTATATCCCCCGGATGAGATGCCGATCTTGCGTGCGATACGAGGCGAGGCGGCATGGGTCGATGATATGGAGGTGGAGCGACCAGACGGGAGCCGCATCTGTATCGAGGTGCACGGGATACCGGTTGTGGATGCGGATGGGAAGATCTGGGCAAGTCTGGTGAGTTTTGCAGATATAACGTCGCGCAAGCAAGCCGAGCTGGCACTGTTGGAGACGAATCATAAGTTGTCGCTTGAAACCGAGCGGGCGAATGAAATGGCGCGTCGCGCCGAAGAGGCTAGTCGTGCCAAGAGTGAGTTTCTGGCGAATATGAGCCATGAAATCCGGACGCCGATGAATGGTGTGATTGGTTTGAGCGAACTCCTGATGCGGGAGAAATTGCGCGATGATTTACAAGAGTATGTGGACTGTCTGCACAGCAGCGGCAAGCGGTTGCTGGGATTAATTAATAATATTCTGGATTATTCAAAAATAGAGGCTGGCCGCCTGACGCTGGAGAGCATCGATCTTGATCCATCGGCCTTGGTGCATGAAATTGTGAGTGTGATGCAGGTGCAGGCGTCCGCAAAAGGGATTGTCTTGACCTGCCACATCGGGGGCGATGTTCCCTCTATTATCAAGGGGGATCCGGTGCGGCTGTATCAGGTATTGAACAACCTTGTTGGCAATGCGATCAAGTTTACGGCGCGCGGTTCTGTGCATATCGAGGTCGAGCTGGTGGATCCGCACGCGGGAGGTACTGGCAATCCGGTGGGCAAGCAGCAGCTCCGGTTCGAGATTCGAGATACAGGTATGGGTATTGCCCGCGACAAGCAGGATCGACTCTTTCAGCAGTTCAGTCAGGTAGATGGATCGATATCCAGGCGATTTGGTGGTTCCGGTTTGGGGTTGGCGATCTCGCATCGTCTGATTACGCTGATGGATGGCTCCATGGGGGTAGAGAGCCAACGCGGACAGGGTTCGCTGTTCTGGTTTGAGGTTCCCTTTGTGCCCTCTTCGCGTGCCTCTTTGGAGAAGTATGTGGATCAGCTGGATGGTGTGGATGCGGCCCGTGATGCGCATGAGGATTGGGTCGGTATGCCTGTTCTTCTTGTCGAGGATGATGAGGTGAATCGACTTGTGGCGAGCGCGATGTTGCGCCAACTAGGGTGCGTGGTGGATGTGGTTGCGGATGGATGTGCCGCATTGGAGGCGTTGTCTCTTTGTGCGTATCGGCTTGTGTTTATGGATATCGGTTTGCCGGTTATGGACGGATGGGAGGTGTTGCGCCGGATCCGCTCGGGACAGGTCGAAAATGGTCTTAACACCAATGTTCCTGTGATTGCTACAACGGCCCACGCGTTTCTGGATGATCGGGAGATGTGTCTGGCTGCCGGCATGAATGATTTCATGACCAAGCCTCTGTCGATATTGGGGTTGCGCGAGATATTGCGCAAATGGTTGGGCTCGGCGGGTCAGGGGGAGGCTGGTGCGCAGATGGCTGCGGTTTCGGAAGTGGCTGATGGTGAGCAGAAAGCGGTCGCGGACATCATTGGTGCCTTACCTGTGTTTGATCGGGAGGGCGTGTTGCGTCGATTGGGTGGGAACACAGAGCTCGCAAAACAAATGATCAACGCATTTTTGTTGGCACTGCCGGAAGAATTGCTGGCATTGCGTGCAGCGGTTGAATTGCCGGCGCCCCGACAGGTAAGTGATCTGGCGCACAAGATGCGCGGTGGCGCGGCATATGTGGGGGGAGAGGCGATACGTGCCCTGGCGCATGCGCTCGAAATAGAAGCGGATCGGCAGGTGGGAGTGGATAGGATGCGAGTTCTGGTGGCGGCATTGGAGCAACAACATAAAATGCTCGCGGCAGAGCTAGAAGGGAGCCCGATATGAAAATACTGGTAGTTGATGACGAGTTTATTGCGCGGATCGCTTTACAAGACATGTTGCAGTCTTATGGAACGGTGCATGTTGCCGCGAATGGCTCTGAGGCGATTGAGGCGGTTCGCGTGGGGCATGAAACGGGAACGCCATACGATGTAATCTTCATGGATTTGCTGATGCCGATTATGGGGGGGGATCAGGCGCTGGTTGGGATCAGGCGGGTCGAGAAAGTGCGTGGCATTGGTTCTGCGTCGGCGGTGCGGATCATTCTGGTCACCGCATTGGATGCGGAAGGTGATACAGGGCGTGCCGGTCAGAAGCTTTTGCGGGATACGAAGGGGCTTTGTGATGGTCGGTTGACCAAACCGGTACGCAAGGCAACGTTGACCCGTCTATTGCGCAGTTTGCAGCTTATTTGAAGAGGGCAGAGGATGTGATGCGGATTTTGGTGGCAGATGATGAACAGACGGCGCGTCTTTTGTTAAGCGGCTTGTTGTCGAAGATGGGGCATGAGGTCGTGTTGACTACGAATGGCCGGGAGGCTCTTGATGTACTGCTGGCCCGGGATGCCCCGCCGATGGCAATCCTGGATTGGAAAATGCCTCTTTTACATGGGGTGGATGTGTTGCGTCGCATCCGTGCCGTGGAACAAACGACGCCGGCATATATCATTATGCTCAGTAGTAAATCTGCCTCGGCGGATGTGATTGAGGGCTTGCAGGCTGGGGCGAATAATTACCTGTTCAAGCCTTTTTGTGCTGAAGAATTGCTGGCGCATGTTGAGGCGGGGCGTCGCATGCTGCAGGTTGAACAGGCTCTGGCCGCCCGCAATGTTGAGCTTGAGAATGCGCTGGCGCACATCAAGACGCTACGCGGCATTATCCCTATTTGTTCGGCCTGTAAAAAAATACGTGATGATCAGGGCTACTGGAGTCGGGTGGAGGAATATGTCAGCACGCATACGGAGGCGCAATTTACGCATGGGATTTGTCCGGATTGCAGCCGTCGGCTTTATCCTGAGTATCACGAAGATTCGGATTTCGAATAAAGATAAGAACGCGCGCCGCCATGGGGAGCAAGAATGCTGAACTTCGTGCTAGCGACTCTCCGTCGGCACGACTAGCCAGGCGGAGGCCAGGCAGGCGAAAGCTTGAACAACAAACACGGATAAAATCGCGTCTTTGATTTAACCTTTGGATTATTCCGAGGGGGTAATGAGAATTGGTGTGTGCGCGCATGCTAAATGTTTTATTTGTGGCGGATTTGTGTAAACATGCCCTTCGTTTGACTAAAGAGGAGGTATTTGTGAAGTTTTTGAGGCTTGGAGTTTGGATTTGGTTCGGGGTCGTCTTGTTTACCGGGCCCGTTGTGTCGGAAACGGAGGAGGCGCTTGGTGCGGTACATGAGGATGCCTTCCGGCAGATGGAGCTGCTGGGGGAGGTTTTGATGCAGGTGCGGCGCAATTACGTGGAGGAGCGTAGTTACGAGGAGCTTTTACAAGGGGCGATTCGCGGCATGCTGGGGGCGTTGGATCCGCACAGTGCCTTTCTGGATAAGGAAGCATACGGGCATTTGCTGGAGGAGACGACCGGCGCATATGGTGGTGTTGGTATCCAGATTGGTATACGCGACAATACGCTGACGGTGATTGCCCCGATTGAGGATACGCCTGCTTTCCGGGCGGGTGTGCAGTCGGGGGACCGCATTATCGCCATCAATGGCGAGAGCACCGCAGGCATATCCCTGCGCGAAGCGGTGCGCTTGTTGCGTGGTGCAAAGGGTACGAGTGTCCGGTTGACCGTGATGGGGCGCGGTGCAACCGAGGAGCAGGATATCGAGATTATTCGCGGTCGGATTGAAGTGGCGAGCGTAAAGGGGCCGGCGATTCTGGGGCGGGGCGTTGGTTATGTTCGCGTAACGCAGTTTGATGCGCAATCGGCAGAAAAGCTGGAAGAGGCGCTGGGGGATTTGCAAAAGCAGGGCATGCAAGCCTTGATATTGGATTTGCGCGGGAACCCGGGAGGGCTTTTACAGCAAGCAATTCGTATGGCGGGATTGTTCCTGCCTGCTGACGCGCGTATTGTTTCTACGCGTGGGAGAATGGATGCGGATCGTGACATGGTATTTAACGCCCAAGGTGGTGTATTCAAGGATCTTCCCATGGTGGTGCTGGTGAATGGCGGAAGTGCCAGTGCTTCCGAAATTGTTGCCGGGGCCATTCAGGATCACCGCCGTGGTATTGTGATCGGCGAGAAAACCTATGGTAAGGCGTCCGTGCAGACCATCATCCAGTTGGGATCCGGCGAAGGTGATGCGGCGATCCGTTTGACAACTGCTCATTATCTCACACCTCTTGATCGCCAGATCCATGATGAGGGGATTGCGCCGGATATTGATATTCCGCTGGCGCGCGAGGAGTGGCGTCGTGTGCAGGTGCGGCGGACGCATCTGGAGTCGCCCGGCACGTATCCGGATGATGTGGTGGCAGAATATGCGGATGTGGTGGATCGGCAGCTGCAGCGCGCGCAGGATCTGTTGGATGCCTTGTTGATTTTTCGGCAGCAATCATGAAGATTCTGGGGATTGAGACATCCTGTGACGAGACGGCCGCAGCGGTGCTGGAGGCACCCTTGCGGGTATGCTCCAGTGTGGTGGCCAGTCAGATTGCCAAGCATGGACCTTATGGTGGCGTGGTACCCGAAATTGCGTGTCGTGAACATGTGCAGGCGTTGCCGCTGGTGCTTGCGCAGGCGGTGCAGGAGGGTGGGAGCGGCTGGGCTGATCTGGATGCGATTGCCGTGACGTATGCGCCCGGGCTGGCCGGGGCTTTGCTGACGGGCCTGTCTGCCGCGCAAGCTTTGCATATGCGATTGGGCATTCCCCTGTTTGCGGTGAATCACTTGCATGGACATTTATTTTCGCCCTTTCTGGATCCGTCGGCCCCGCATCCAGATACGGTGTATCCCTTTCTTGCGCTTGTTGTTTCGGGGGGGCATACCTGTCTTGTGCGTGTAGACGGTCCCGGTATTTATGGTTTACTCGGCACGACGGTCGATGATGCGGCGGGTGAGGCTTTTGATAAAGGCGCTAATTTACTTGGGCTCGGGTATCCGGGCGGTCATCGGATTGATGCGCTTGCAAAGGATGGCGATTCGAAGGCCGTCCGTTTCCCGCGCGGTATTGTGAAACCGGGCTCAGGGCTGACGGGCGAGATGGATGTGCGTTGTTGTTTCAGTTTCAGTGGCGTCAAGACCGCGCTGCGGTATCATCTGGTAGAGAAGCCGCTGGCAGCAGGGGATACGCAGAGATTGGCAGATCTGGCGGCCAGTTATCAGGCGGCCATTGTAGATGCCTTGGTGAAGCGCGTCGTGTATGCACTGGAATGCTGGGGGTTTCGTTCGCTGGCTGTTGGCGGAGGTGTTTCCTTGAATGCAGGCTTACGGGTAGCATTAGTAGAAGTGGCGGCGTCGCGCGGTATTCGTTTGTTGTTAACGCCGCCGACATATTGTGGGGACAATGCAGCGATGATTGCTGCCGTCGCCGGGCTTGGGGCCGCCAATATAGTCAGGGATGTATCGGGACTGGATGTGGATCCCTCGCCGGAGGTGCTGTTTTGAGGAGCGCGATGCATGATCCAAGGGGGAATGCCCGTGTTTGTTAATTTGCATGCGTGATATGGGTTACGAATAAATTTGTGAGATGCCTGAAGTGGGGGTTGGTTTTTGGCATGATGGAAAAAGATGTATTTGGAAAAGTGCAGGGTTTGGTTGCTGCTCGTGTGCCCGTGCATATGTCTGGCATTGGTGGTGTGGGCATGGCCGGTTTGGCGTTGTTGCTGCAGTCGCGTGGTGTGCCTGTTTCGGGGTGCGATTTGCAGCCGGGTCCGCTGGTGGAGGCACTGCGGGCAAAGGGCATTTCTGTTGATGTCGGGCATGTGGCATTGCAGGAGGGGGCTGCGGCAGGCTGGGTGATCCGGTCGGCTGCTGTGCAAACGAGCCGACCCGACATACAGTCGGCATTGAACCGTAACGTGCCGGTATTTCGCCGGGGGGAGGTGTTGCCTGTACTGGTGGCGTTGGCTTCGCAATCGATCATTATCGCCGGTACGCATGGCAAGACTACAACGGCAACGCTTGCAGCGCATCTGCTTTCTTCGCTGGATCCAAGCTGGTGTATCGGCGGGGTTAGCGAGGCATTTCCGTTGCCCGGGGGCGGGGGAAGTGGTCCACTGGTTGTGGAGGCCGATGAGAGCGATGGCACGTTGGCGCTATATGCACCTAGTATTGCTGTTGTTACGAATGTCGACTTCGACCATATGGAACATTTTGCTTCGGTGGAGGCGTTTGAGGCTTGTTTCTCGACATTTCTGGGTCAGGCCCGAGATGGGGTGATTTATTGTGCAGATGACGCGCGTGCATCCATGCTGGCAAGGGCGAGCGGGAGGCGCGTGTTGGGATATGGGTTTGGGGCATCAGCTGCAATTCGCGGATTTCTGGGGAAGGATGGTGTTTTACGGATTGCTTATCCTGATGGGGTTGAGATCAGGCTTCGTCTTCCCGGTCGTCTTCCCGGCGTGCATAACGCCTTGAATATGCTCGGGGCCCTTTCGATTTGTTATGAGATGGGGTTGCCAGCCAGCGTATGGGGAGACCTTGTGGGTGCATTGCGGTTACCAGCTCGCCGGTTTGAGCTATTGGCGGAGCATGGTGGTATTCAGGTTATCTCCGATTATGCGCACCATCCTGCCGAAATTACCGTGTTGGTGCAAATGGTTCGTAGCTTGCACAACGGTCGGGTCCTGGTGGTATTTCAGCCACATCGGTATACCCGGACGGCAGCCCTGCGCGGCATGTTCCCCCTCGCTTTTACGGGGATTGATTTTCTTGTTTTGACGCCCGTTTATGCGGCCTCAGAAGATCCTGTCCCTGGAGGTACAACGGAGGATTTGTTGCGAGAATTCGAGACATGTTGCGTGCCCTATGATACTGTATTCGCCTGTACATTGGAGGACGCCGCCCAGAATATTCTCGAACGGCTTGCGCCTGGTGATATGGTTTTGATTATCGGGGCCGGAGATGTTGAAAAAGCGGGGCGCATTGTGGGGGATGCGATTCGTGGTTTGTATGGAAACGGATAAGTAAGTATATTATCGTCTTTATTGTGCGCAGAGAAGCGATTGGGCGTATATTGGATTCCTGAAGGAAATGGTGATATGGGGCAGGTTAAAGCATTCAAGCATGTTGCGGTATTGATGGGAGGCATATCTGCCGAGCGGGACATTTCCTTGCGCAGCGGTGCTGCTGCCGCCGCCGGGTTACGCGCATGTGGTTATGCCGTCACGACGATGGATCTGCAGTCTGAGCATTTCACGTTGCCGGATGGGATTGATGTTGTTTTTCTGGCTTTGCATGGCACGTTCGGTGAAGACGGGAAAATCCAGGCGCTTCTCGACACGAAGGGCATTCCTTATACGGGCTCTGGTGCGGTTGCGAGTCGCACCGCCATGGATAAGGCGGCTGCCAAGCTGGCCTGGCAGCGTGCAGGGGTGCCAACGGCCCCTTTTTGTGTGTTGTCGGAAGGGGCGTGTGTTTCTTTTCCGTTGCCTGCCGTAGTAAAGCCGGTTAGCCAGGGATCTAGCATCGGGGTGCATCTTGTGCGCGAAGAGGGCGAGTGGGCCGCAGCATTGGCCGATGCGTTTCGGTACGATGCGCGTGTGATGGTGGAGGCGTATGTACCTGGCCGCGAGTTGACGGTTGGTATTCTGGATGATGAAGCATTGCCGGTTGTGGAAATCGTTGCTGCGGATGGCTGGTATGGTTTCGGGGCAAAGTATACGCCGGGACAAACCCGCTATGTGGTCCCCGCTGAGATTTCGGGTCAGGTTGCCAGGCATTTGCAAAAGACAGCACTGGATGCATTTCGGGTGCTGGGTTGTACCGGGTTCGGGCGGGTTGATTTTCGGTTGCCGCCGGATGGGGATCCCATGGTGCTGGAGGTCAATACGATTCCGGGGCTGACGGAGACCAGTTTGCTGCCCAAGGCTGCGGCTGTTGCCGGGATTTGCTTCGGGGCATTGTGTGAGCGTATTCTGGTAACGGCGGGTTGTGCAGGGGAACAAGGGGGCGTGGATGCCTAGATCATCGCGAGATCACACAATTGGCAACCGGTACCGGCAGGGTAGTGGCAATGTCCGTTTGTATGTGCGCGGGGGTAAGACGCGCGGTCGACAGGAACACCCGCTTTGGACGGGGGTACTGTTGGTTGTGGTTGCATTGCTGGTTGCCGGGGCAGTGGGATATGCAGCAATCCTGTTTGCGGGCAATGCCTTGTTTGCCGAAAATCACCGCTTTGCGATCAAAGCGATTGAGGTTCAGGGGGGTGCCGTCAAGACCGAGAAGATGGTGCTGGAGTATTTGGAGCATGTGGGAATTGCGCCGGGCGCAAATTTGTTTTCGTTTTCGATGCGTGAGCTAACGGATGTGTATCTCGAGCGCAATCCCCTGGTGCGTCAGGTGCGCGTCGAAAGGGTTTTACCGGATGCGTTGCGTTTCTCTGTGTGGGAGCGTCAGCCATTGGCCCGTCTGGGGCAGCATAGTACGCTAGTGGTCGATCGTGAAGGCTATGTTTTCCGGATGCTGCAGCGGCTGGGCGATTTGCCGGTCATCATTGAGAAAGGCGAGACGGTGTGGTCACCGGGCGACACCGTATTCGGGATGCTTCCGGCAGCGCTGGAGGTGCTTGATGTGTGTGATGATCCGCGCGTGGGTTTGCGTGTTCTGGGCGTTGATGTTCGAAATCCGGAGTATTTGTTGATACATGTGTTGACGACAGATGGTATCAAGGAGGCGCGCTTATCCTGGTTGGATATGGGGCAGAATACGGAAGCGTCTCGTCGTGATTTGGTGATGCGTCTAGCGCGGTTACGGCAGGTTGCGCATGAGGATCGCAGTGGTCGATCCCTTTTTGATGTAACGTTACCGGGGCGCATTTATGTGCGTTGATGGTGAGGAGTGTCGGGTATGGATCCTGTAGTGGGGCTGGAGATTGGAACATCCAAGGTTGTCGCGTTAGTCGGGGATATGCAGGAAGATCATACCATCGCGGTATTGGGGCTGGGGGAGGCTTCCTCGATTGGGGTACGCAAAGGGGAAATTGTTGACATTGAAAAGGCGGTTGCTTGCATCCGGCGCGCGCTGGCCGATGCGGAGCGCACGAGTGATGTTGCGGTGCATGAAGTTGTTGTGGTGCTATCCGGCGGCCATATCCGGGGCAATATCTATCCGGGGGTGACGCCGGTTCGTGGTGAGGGCGGGACGGTTACCGAGGATGATGTCGAGAGTGTCATGGAATTGGCGCGCTCGGTGCAATTGGGCACTGATCGGGACATGTTGCATACCATCAATCAGTTGTACACGGTGGACGATAATGCGGGTGTGGTTAATCCGGTTGGGATGGTGGGGCATAAGCTGGCACTTTCGGTGCTGGGGTTGCATGGTTCGCACACGCATATTGGGACCTTGGAGCGCACGGTTGAGCGTGCGCAGGTGGATGTGAAGGATATCGTTTTTGGGGGCCTGGCCTCGGCGCTGGGTGTGCTGACACCGGAGCAGAAGCGTAATGGTGTGGTAGTGATCGATCTGGGTGCCGGGACAACCGATTATATTGCCTATGGTGACGGTGTGATCTGTTGCGGCGGATCGCTGGGGATCGGGGGCGATCACGTGACCAACGATCTGGTGCATGCGTTTGGTTTGCCGCAGATGCGCACGGAAAAGCTGAAGCGGGAATACGGTATGGCGATGGTCCCGTCGGAGTCGGATGCGCGTGATATTTGTTTGCCGGCCGACATTGGGTTTCCCGGCCGTACGATTTCGGCCCGTGCGATGCATACGGTGATTCATGCGCGCATGGAGGAAACGCTGCAGAAGATCAAAAAACGTTTAGATGAGGAGTATGTGCTGGTTCGTGCCAGCAGTGGTATTGTTCTTACGGGCGGCGGTTCTTATCTGCGTGGTATTGAGGAATTGGCGCGCAGCGTTTTTGGTGTTCCGTGTCGTGTTGGTCGGCTCGGTGGTGATGCGCGCATGGGCGGCAGTTGTGCCGTAACAGGGCCGGAGTATGCCGCGTGTTATGGTCTTGTGGAGTATACTTTACGGATGCAGTTGCAGGAAGGCGCGAGGGAAACGTCGTTTTTGGGGCGTGTCGTCGGGCAGTTGTTCGGGCGTTGATACGGTTTGGGGTTAGGAAGAGGTGATCGGGTGGGCACAGCACAGATATTCAAACTGAGCCGTAAGACGGGGATGGGGGCATTGCCGCGTGTTTGTGTGGCGGGCGTGGGAACAGCCGGCGTGCAGGTTGTCGATCGGGTAGGCGGAACAGCAACGGACGGGCTTACGGTTGCCGCACTGCATACGAATCGGAGCATATTGGCTGCGAGTCAGGTTCAGACCCGTATCCCGCTGGGGGGTGACGCTGTTGCCGGTGGTTGTGGTGGTGTGGCTGATTTGGGGCGTAAAGCCGCCGAACATGACATTGAGATGGTGCGCGGTTTGATATCGGACTGCCAGGCATTGATTCTCGTTGCTGGTCTGGGAGGGGGGACGGCCAGCGGTGCGTTGCCGGTATTACTTCAGGCGGCCAAAGGCGCCGGTGTTTTTACGGCGGTGGTTTTGACAACACCTTTCCTGTTTGAAGGGGCCGACCGGCAGCGCCGGGCAGAAGACGCGCTGCGCGCCATTGTGCCGATCGCCGATTTTACGGCGGTGGTAGCAAATGATGCTTTGGTTGCGGGGCAAGAGCAAGGTGCTATGGAGCGCGCCTTTGAGCGCGCATTGGATACATTGTCTGCGGGGGTTTGCAGTTTGTGGCAGATTCTGGCGATGCCTTCGCTGCTGGCAATTGATCAAGGGGATTTGCGTGCGATGGGATCGCAGACCGGCGCGGCCTGTCGGTTTGTTTTCGGGATGGCGACGGGAGAAAATCGTGCTGTAAATGCGATTCAATCGCTATTATCGAATCGCGAGACTGCCGGGCAGTTGGGTGGCGGCAGTGGTGTGCTGGCCTGCATTTGTGCCAGTCGCGACGTATCCTTGCAGGAGGTGCAGGCCGCACTTGACCCATTGCACAAGGTTGTCCCGGATTCGAGTGTTTTGCGGGCGGGTGTCGTATTGCACGATTCGTGGCGCGATCGATTGTTTTTGTCGGTGTTTATCGGGGATACGCGTCGTAAGATGGTTTCGACCAGCCGCATTGCCGGGGTAGCCGCGTCAGCCTCGAAATCGAAGGGTGCGGCGGGGGGGCGTCCCTCGCAGAAGGAGTTGGATCTTGACGGAGCCACGTCCGTATCGGGACAAGGGCGTTTCGGGCGGACAAAGGCTACGATTCTAGACGGGGAGGATTTGGATATTCCAACCTATTTGCGGCGTAATATCAAACTGGACTAACAAGCAGGAGTTGTGAGTATGGCAGAACAGGCAGTATGGGGTGTTAAGGAAATTGAAGAAGCCTTTGCGCGCAGTGGCGCGTTGTTGTCGGGGCATTTTGCCTTGCGTTCCGGTTTGCACAGTAACCGTTTTTTCCAGTGTGCCATGGCCTTGCGTTTTCCCGATGTGGCCGAACGGCTGTGTGAAGCGTTGGCGGTGCAAGTGAAGGCGGCGGGCATGTTGCCGGTGGATGCCGTGATTGCACCCGCTCTCGGTGGGCTTGTTGTCGGTCATGAAATGGCGCGTGCCCTTGGGGTAATGTCGATATTTGCGGAGAAGAGTGGGGCGATACTGGCAATGCGTCGTTTCGAGATAGAGCCGGGCAAGCGTTATCTGGTGGCTGAGGATGTTGTGACGCGCGGTGGACGCGTGCAGGAGACGATAGACCTTGTCGTGGCGGGTGGGGGCCAGGTTGCGGGCGTGGCCGTGCTGGTTGACCGGAGTGCAGGGGCGGCCCGTTTCAGTGTTCCAATGGTGAGTCTGTGGCAGATGTCGCCGGAGGTTTGGAGTCCCGCGGACTGCCCGATGTGTCAGGATGGCGGGGAAGCGATACATCCCGGGTCATGAGTGATGCGCATGTGTAACCACACACGACTGGGGCATACGGGTTCGGGGATATCTGCAGGACGTTTATTGCTGGCTGCTTTCACCGCTGGGGGCGTATTGGCGTTGTATGGTCTGGCGCTTTGGTGGGGTGCGCTTAATCAGGATGAGGGCTGGTATTTATATGCTGCCCGCATGGTTTCCGAGGGACTGTTGCCGTATCGTGATTTTGCTTATACGCAAGGTCCGGTGATGGCATATGTGTATGCGGCCGCGTATCCGCTTGTGCATATGGGGGGCGTGCTGGGCGGCCGATTGTTTACGGCCTTTCTGGGGCTGCTTTCCTTGTTGCTCGCTGTGCATTTGGCCGGACGTCTTGCGCGGCGGCGTGGACAGGATCCTTTCTGGCCTATGCTTCTGGTATTGGCGTTCTGTGGTTTGAATTTGTATCACGTTTATTTTACGACGGTTGTAAAGACATATGCGCTGGCGGCCGTTTTGATGCTGGGTGGCATGATTCTATTGGATCGCGCACTTGTGGAGGCGCAAGCGGGATTGCGGGCACGTCTCGTTGCCGGGCAGGCGGCGTTGGGAGGTCTTTTTCTTGCACTGGCGGCGGGGACGCGGCTTTCGGCGGCCTTCCTTTTGCCTGCCTGCTGGCTGCCGATGATTGTTTGTTGGCTGCGTGGCGGTCGACCTAGGCCGTTAGGCTATTGGTTGATCGGGTTGCTTACTGGCGGCGCTGCCGGTATTGCGATGGTGTTTGTGCCTTTTTACCTGGTAGCGCAAGAGCAACTTGTGTTTGGTTTATTACAGTATCATGCCGGACGCACAGTGGCGCCCGGTTTGCTTTGGTTCGCATACAAAATCGGTTTTGGTTTGCGCCTTGTGCAAGCATACTGGCCTTTGCTGGCGGCTGCCGTATTGGTTGTTCTCCTGCACGCCTCGCGTCGGCAGTCCGGGGCTGGCCCTCGGTTGATGCCTTGGCGTCTGCCACTGTGGAGCTGTGTTGCTGCTGTGACGGCAATACACCTGTTGTCTGTTTTCCCGTATGATGATTACCAGGTGTTTGTGATGCCCCTGGCTGTTATTGCGATTTCGTTGCCGTTTGGCCATTTGCTGGATAGCTGGTGCGTGGATGATCGGTGGCGGGTGCGGTTGGCTGGTGGTTTATGCGCGGCACTGTTTTTGTGCAGTGTTTCAGGAGGGCTCTTGCAGGGATGGTTGCTGGAGCCGCGCGATCGGATCTGGTGGCCCGTACGAACCGAATCAGCTTTGGGGCAGTTGCGGCGAATTGGTAGCACGTTGCGTGCGGGGAACACGCGGCGCCAGATATCTGCTATCATCCTCACGCAAGATACCTATCTGGCAGTTGAGGCGGGATTCCGTGTGCCTCCCGGGATGGAGATGGGGCCCTTTTCAAACTTTCTTGATCTGCCGGATGAGGATGCCGTGCGTTATCGTGTGTTAAACCGAACCGGGCTGGTAGATGTGCTTGCAACATCGGATGCCGCGTGGGCTGCCTACAGCGATTATGGTTTTGCGATCGTGGCACCAACCATTGTGGCGATTGCCCCTGCGGAGCGAGACCAGTATCTGGATCTTTTGCGCGGGCGTTTTGTTCTTGTTGATACGTTTGGTGCATTTGGGCAGGCCCAGACGGATTTGCACCTTTACCGGAGGAAGTTGCCATGAGGTTGCACGATGGATTTTGTGTCTCCCTGTTTGTCGGGTTGTTGCCCGCTTTGTTATCCGGGCAGACAGATGCCTACATGGTTGAAGTGCTTGAAGAGCGGGAGGTCGTGCGGGCTGTTGAGGAGCAGACGTTTACGGCGAGTCAGCCGGATTTTTCTTTTCGCGGGCCTGCGACTATGCGTGATGAGAGTCGCATTGGCTCTGCCCGTGGTGCGACGCGGGGCGGTCGTGGTGGCTCCACGATGTTGCGGTATGATCAGCATCGCGCGTTAACCCCGCCAGCAGATGCGACGCTGCGCATTGGTCCCTGGTATACTGATATCGGTATTGCCTTGCGCGCAGGCTATCGTTACACCCGCTTCCGGGGACGCAGTGTGGATTTTCTGGATGGGATACGGCGCGGAGAGATAGAGGAGGGCGGATCGGAATTTCCGGTTTCGGCAACCCTGACGATGAACAATTACATGCTTTTGACGCGCAGGTTGGATCTGTCGCTGAATCTGCGTATGTCATACTTTCATTATCCGCTCGGTACGCAGGAGGATCAGTTTGTGATCGACCTTACGGATGAGGGGCTATTCGCGACGTTTTCCACCCAATTTCACCCGACGCGTGATAGTCGCATTCTCGTTTACGATGATATTCTGTATTTGACAGATTTTGTGGATCGTCGCGGAATCAGTGATCGTCTTGGAGGGCGCGAGTACAAGTTGCTGCAAAATGTTGTCGGTACCGACTGGGATTGGCGTGCGGGCCCGCGCGATGCTTTTTCGGCATCGGCGTCGAGAACGGACACGCTGCCGCAAAGTCGGGAATTTCGGGATCAGCGACGCGTGCAATATGCAGAGATGGCCTCTTACCGGCGTCAGTTCACGTCATTTGCGGCCGGTGGTGCCCTGCTGCAGGGCTCCCAGAGTCTGGCGCAGACGGAAGCGCGGCCCGATTCTTTCGTACATGGATATAGTCTATTCACGGGGTTGAATCTGACGCAGACACTTGATTTCAACGCGTCTTTGGGGCAGCAATTCGCGGTTGTGCGTGGCGGGGATCTGGCCGAAGAGCGCAGTAGTCAGACGGTTACCGCCGCTGTGTCCCTCAATCATGATTTGGGGCAGGGGCGTTCGCAGCAATTGCACGCGCGACGATCTGTTGTTGAGTCTTTTGAAGGCGGGATCGATGTTACGGATACGCTGGGCTATCGCTACGGGTGGTCTGGTCTTTGGTTACCGGGAAGCTTTACGTCCGATTATACGATTGTTGATCCGCTAGATCCGCGTCAGAATGGATACCGCAATTGGGATAATCGTTTGCAGGTGCGCACACAGTTGACGCAGATTGTGCCTTTGCATCTGTCGGCAGGTTACGCGATGCGTTTCAACGAGGTACCTGCGGGGCCAACGGTTGGTATGACGATTGATGATGCCGAGACGCGCAGTGACTACCAGACGTTAAGCTTGGTGGCGCGGACAGGGTTTCGGATTACCGCGCGGATCAATTTTACTGCGTATGCCCAGCATGTCCAGCGCATGGCTGATGATGCCCGTCTGGCTTATACGCGCGAAACATTCGGTGCCCAGCTTACCTGGAGTCACAAATTCTAATTACTATTCGTATTGGGCCAGCTGTTGTCTTAGTTCGATAATGCGCGAATCCCGATCAGGGTCTGCTGCGGGACCCTGCGGGTTGGCGTCATTCCAGGCATCGCGCTGTTGTCGCAGGTTTCGAATGATCGGCGTCAGGTGGCCGATTTCCTGATTGATTTCCCGCAAGCGGCTACCGGCATTGATGCGTTGGGTTCCGGAGCTGTTGTCGTACACACCTTGGAGCTTCTCGGCTTCCTGCCGATAGCTTTGGTAGCGCCGCAAGACATCAATAAGAGGTTGTTGATGGGGGTTACGGTTGGCTTGTGCATTTTCAAGTTCCTGTTTGCGGGCCGTGATGGCACCGGTGATGCGAGCGCGTTCCGATGCGAATTCGCGCTCTTCGCGTGTGGTGTCATGGAGGGATTTGCCAACATAGATATGCAGGTCTTGTTCGCGAACGCCGACATTTCGAAACCGGCCTGACGGGCTATGTACATTTCCGACATAAAGGGCGCCGTTTGTGGTACGGCGTTCTGTCGTGATTTCCATGACGCTTCCGGGAGCCGCCTGATCGCTGCGCTGTCCATCGAGCGTGTAGAGGGGGGTCGCTGGTGTGATAATGGCTGCCCATTTCGCATTTGGATCGAACGGTACCGCTGGTGGTTGTTCCGGGTCCTGTGTGACCGGTCCGGTAACCGTCATTGGCGGTGGCGTGCGTGCTGCGGTCTGCGCTGGTGGGTGCGTCAGTGGTGTTTGCTGTGTAGCCGGCACGGCAGCGGGCGTAGTTCGTGCGGGTCGGCGCGGCGGTGTGGAGACAGACGCTGGTTGCTGGGAGGGTGTGTGTGTTGTTGCGGCCTGCACGTCCTGTCCGTCATCTGTCCATGGCAGCCAGAACACGCTTGTCTGCCCCAGTAGGAAGTTGACTACCAGATCAGGAGCAAAGAGAATCGTACGTTCGGCCGTGCGATACGCCAGAAATTCTTTTTGGTCTTCGGGCAGCAGGTTTTCGAGTGTCTGCCATAATTGTGGGTGATGGGCAGCCCACTGACGTGCCAACCGCGTATTGGTGCTTTGGCCTGCTGCTACCTTTCGGATGACAATGATTACCGTCGTGGCACGTACAGCTGAAATCACGATCAGCAGGACAAACAGCGAAATAATGGTGCGAATGGTATATTTGATCAAATAACGTTGCACAGCATATCCAAGGGTTGTGTTTGTTGCATAAAAATCGCAGCATAGCATGACATTTGTTTGACGCAAAACAAAGCATAATTTATATCCTTATGTTGCAGAAGGGATTCTGGGAGAAGAGGAATTGGTATGGGATTGGCAGATCGGGACTATATGCGGCAACCGAAGCAGCGCGATACGAATGTTCGCCGCCAAGCTGGCAAGGGGGGGGTGCACTGGTGGCAACGGCTCCATTTTGTTGTCTGGTGCTGGATCCGGGACTTGCGTCAACGCTGATCTCCTCGCGTTGTGCCTTCGGCGGTCGCAGCGCGCGGTTGCTCGGTATGAGTGCTGGCTTTAGGGATGGTTTCGCCTCGACCGCAGGTAATGGTGCCGATTTCGACCATGTCGTGGGGTTGGTCGAGACGCACAGCAATGGTCTTTTGCGTTTGGGTGACGCGGCCCCAGTTCGTAAAAATCGTGGCCGTTACGGTGGCGGGCCCTGCGCCAGATTATTTCGTGGCGATGCCCCTATATCAGCATAATCAGGACCGAGGGCGGTAAGGTTATGTTCACGGTATTGTAAAAAGAATGTAAGCGGGGTAATGGTTTTTCTGGTTGTGGCGGACGAGATACGCTAGGCTTCGAGCAGGTGTTTTGGGGCGGTAGGGGCAAGATCGACAGGTATAAAGGGGAAATCATGATTGAAGTTTCTGTGATTGCGCCGGTTTTTAACGAGGAAGAAAATGTGGATGCGCTGTGTGCCGCGCTGCATGCGTCTTTGGAGAAAGTGGGTCGTAGCTACGAGATTGTTCTGGTGGATGATGGCAGCAAGGACACCACCTGGGAGAAGCTGTGCGCGAATGTCGACCGTTATCCGCACATTCGCGTTATTCGGCTGCGGCGCAATTTCGGGCAGACGGCGGCGATGAGTGCGGGCTTCCATGCGGCCGAAGGCAACGTTGTTATCACAATTGATGCCGATTTACAGAATGATCCGGATGATATACCACTCTTGCTGGAGAAGTTTGATGCGGGGGCAGATGTTGTCAGTGGCTGGCGCAAGGATCGCAAGGATGCGTTTATTAACCGGCGTTTGCCTTCCATTCTGGCAAATGGTTTGATCAGCAAGATTACGGGTGTTTTTCTGCATGACTACGGCTGCACGCTGAAGGCTTACCGGCGCGAAGTTGTCGATCGTTTGCATCTTTATGGTGAAATGCATCGCTTTATTCCCGCACTAGCGAGTTGGATCGGGGCCGAAGTGGTGGAGGTACCTGTTAACCATCGAGCCCGGCAATTCGGTACATCCAAGTATGGAATCGGGCGGACTTTTCGTGTCGTGCTGGATCTGATGACGGTGAAGTTCCTTTTGCGTTATAGTACGCATCCGATTCAGATGTTTGGCAAGGTGGGGGCTTTTTTCGGGATTCCCGGTTTCGTGATTCTGGGCATGCTTTTTGCTGGCAATGTAGCCTATTTTTTCCATCAGAGTCGGTTGGCTGAATACTTTGTGGAGCTCTCGAAGCGCCCGATGTGGGTGGTCGCGCCATTTATGCTGATTTTGTTTTGTCTGCAGTTTATCAGCATGGGATTGCTGGCTGAAATACAGATCCGTACGTATCACGAGTCGCAGGATAAACCGATTTACGTGATCAAGGAAACGTATAGCGGAAATGCCGGATGATCGCGACGGCCGTAGCCAACGATGGAGCTGTGTTGGGTGGCACGCTTATGCTGGGGTTGTTGTTGGCTGGGATTGTGCTCTGGATCGTGTTGGGGGTTGCGTGGCGCGCGTCTGGTGTTCCGCTTCCCGTGCATGCCGTCCGCTTGCGGGAGCGGCATTGGTCGGTTTCCGATCTGCTGTTCATCGGTGTCGGGCTGGGATTGGCATTGGCAGCAATCATGGCAATCACTTTCTGGTTGCGGCGCCAGGGGGTGGACGCGCAGTGGCTGCATTTTGCTGTTGCCGTGCAGAACACGGCCCTGCAGATTTTTCTGGCAGGATTGATCTTGTTGCGAATGCGCCGGGCGGGCGGTTCGATGCGGGGGAGTTTTGGTTTTGATCCGTGTCGAAGCGGGCAGCCCGTCGAAGTATTGGGGACGATCTGTAAGTGGTATGTTGCGGTATTGCCCCTTGTCTTTTGGGCGGCGCTGCTGTCGCATGTCCTTTTTGCATCAAAAGATGGTGATACGATGTTTCAGCCGGTTTTGGTGATGTTCACGCATGCCAGCACCCCCGTCTGGTTTCGCTGGTGGATTGCCGGTGTTGCCGTGGTTGTGGCCCCGATTGTGGAAGAGGCTTTTTTTCGAGGGATGCTCTTGCCGGTGTTGCTGCGCAAATATGATGTGTGGGTATCCGTATTTGCCTCAGCACTGCTATTTGCCTTGGTGCACGGACATGCTCCCGCCATCTTGCCGCTGTTTGTTCTTGGTGTCGGGTTGGGTACGGCCTATGTCTATACTGGAAATCTGCTGATACCGGTTGGTGTGCATGCCCTCTTCAATGGTGTGAGCCTGCTGGTGCTGTTACTGGCAGGGCCTGCCAGTCCTGCGTAAAGCGGATCCGGATGCATATTCCCGTGGTCTGGATCAAGCGTGTATGATTTTATTCAGGTGCTAGAAGTTTGGTCAGTGTGGCGGGCAAGTCGGTGATAGCGGGAATGATGTGTGTGGCACGCGTATCCGCCTTGGGTTCGGGATGCACGAGGATCGTCCGGCATCCGGCGCGGCGTCCGGCCTCGATATCGGTTTCGTTGTCGCCGATCATCCAGCTGGCAGACAGGTCGATATCATGTTCCTTGGCCGCCTGCAAGAGCAGTCCCGGCTGGGGCTTGCGGCAGGTGCAGGTATTGCGTTCGTGCGTGCAGCAATAGATGCCCAAGAGCGGAATGCCGGCTTCATGCAGATGCGCAAGAAGTTGGGCATGAATGGCGTCAAGTGCCTGCTTGGACATGCTGCCAAGCGCGACGCCACGTTGATTGGTGGCGATGGCGATTGCGTAGCCAAGATCACGGGCAATGGCAGCGGCCTGCATGAATGCGGGTTGGATATGAAAATCCTCGAGACTCTCGACATAGCCGGGGCCGGGAGAGGTGTTCACGATACCGTCGCGATCGAAAAAGATGCAGCGCATCAGACTGAGATCCGATCTTGACCGCCCATATAAGACACAATTGCTTGCGGCAGGATGATGGATCCATCGGCCTGCTGGCCATTTTCGATGATGGCAATCATCAGGCGGGGCAATGCTACGCCGGAGCCATTGAGGGTGTGAACGAATTGTGGTTTGCCATCGGCATCACGGTAGCGGATGCCGGCGCGGCGTGCCTGAAAATCCTCGAAGTTGCTGCAAGAGGAAACTTCCAGCCATTCCTGTTGACCGGGTGCCCAGAGTTCGAGGTCGTAACATTTGGCGGCGGCGAAGCTGATGTCGCCACTGCAGAGTTCGAGAACGCGATAGGGTAGTTCCAGGCGTTGCAGGACATCTTCGGCATTCGCGGTGAGCACTTCGAGTTCGGTATAGGAGGTGGATGGTTCTACGAATTTGACCATTTCAACCTTATCGAACTGGTGCACACGAATCATGCCGCGCGTATTGCGTCCGGCGGCACCGGCTTCGCGCCGGAAGCAGGGCGTGTAGGCCGTGAGGTAGATTGGCAGCGGTTGATCAATGATTTCCTCGCGGTAGTAATTGGTTACGGGCACTTCTGCCGTGGGAATGAGCCAGAGGTCATCGGATTCGATGTGGTACATATCCTCTTGCATTTTTGGTAGCTGTCCGGTTCCCGTCATGCTCTTGCTGTTGACGACGAATGGCGGCAAGAGCTCTGTATAACCATGTTCGGTGACGTGTAGATCCAGCATGAATTGGATGAGGGCGCGCTGAAGTTTGGCACCGGCACCCTTGAGCAGCGGAAAGCCGGCCCCGGTCATACGGGTGGCACGGGCGAAATCAAGGATTCCGAGTGCTTCGCCCAGTTCGATATGGCTCTTAGGTGTGAAATCAAATGCAGGCAGGGTTCCCCATGTGCGTGCCACCCGGTTATCGTTGGCATCCTTGCCGCGCAGGGTGTGCGGGCCCGGAATATTGGGGATGCTGAGCAGGCGCAGCTCTTGTTCTGTTTCGATGGCTTTGACTTGTTCATCCAGGGCATCAATTGCATTGCCAAGCGCACGAACTTCTGCCTGGGTTTCGGATGTGTCTTCGCCTTGCTTGCGGCGCATGCCAATTTCCTTGGACAGGCGGTTGCGTTCGTTTTTGCGGGATTCAGCGTCCTGCAACAACTGGCGCCGTTCAAGATCCTTGGCAAGAATGATGTCGATAACATTTGGGTCAGAGCCGCGCGCGCGCAGTCCTTCGCGGACTTCATCGGTTTTTTCACGGATTCTTTTAATATCAAGCATGGTGAACCTCCTGCCATAATTCAGCTACGCCACAGATGTACGGCAATTCCTGTAAGTATGATTCCGAGAACAAGTAACAGACTGATGCATTCTTCCTTTGTCAAGGGTTCGAGAAGCTGGCGGATCTTTTTCATGATACGGCAATGTTAACGAGCTTGTTTGGCACCACAATAATTTTGCGGATCGTCAAGCCTTGTATCCAGCGCTGGACCTCCGGATCGGCAAGCGCCGTTTCCTGAACCGTTTGCTGTGCAGTGTCGGTGGCGAAGGTCAGTCGGGTACGAATTTTCCCGTTGATTTGGATGGGGATTTCGACGTTATCTTCACGGGCCACATTGGCATCGGCCTGGGGCCAACCGCAAAGGAAGATGCTCTGCATATTGCCGAGCTGCGACCACAGTTCCTCGGCAAAGTGCGGTACGATCGGGGAGAGGACACGGAGGACAAACTCGATGGTTTCGCGTCGTATAGCGGGATGGGTTTTGTCGGCACTGGCACGGAAAAGGGCCAGCAGTTCGTTGCAGCGTGCGATGGCCGTGTTGAACTGGAAGCCACCTTCGATGGCTTCGGTCACGCGCATGACGCATTGATGCGTTTTGCGGCGCAGGGCCTGGTTGGCGGCATCCAGTTCGGCAGGGATGGTTTCGCCGGGTTGTGACAACGTTGGTATCTGTGTCGTTACAAGTGTCCAAAGCCGGGAAAGTAAACGCCAGGCGCCATTGATGCCGGACTCGCTCCAAACCTGCATTTTGTCGGGTGGGGCATCGCTGACCATGTACAGGCGAACGGTATCGGCCCCGAAGCGGTCGAACATTTTGTCGGGATCAACCACGTTGTATTTGGATTTGCTGATTTTGGTCATTTCGGACTTTACGGGAACAGCGCAATGGGCGCATTTGCCGTCATGAATGACATCGCCTTCACGGCGGCCATCGATCACATCGTCTTCATGGAGCCATTTGTGGGTTTCGCAGAAGTAGGCCATTTTGCAGACCATTCCTTGACAGAACAGGCGTTTGAATGGTTCCTCGAAATCAATGAGGCCCATGTCATGCAGCACCATGGTAAAGAATCGCGCATAGATCAGATGCATGGTGGCATGCTCAATGCCGCCGATATACTGATCAACCGGCATCCATTGTTTCAATATGGCAGGGTCAAAAGGGGCGTTATGGTTCTGTGGATCGCAGTAGCGCAGGAAGTACCAGCTCGAGTCTACGAAGGTATCCATGGTGTCGGTTTCGCGGCGTGCAGCTGCGCCGCATTTGGGACACGGGCATTTCACAAAGGAATCGCTGGATGCCAGAGGGTTACCGTGCCCTGCCTTGAACTGTACGTCACGCGGGAGGCGTACGGGGAGTTCTGTTTCGGGGATCGGTACAACACCGCAGGTGTCGCAGTAGATAATCGGTATCGGGGCTCCCCAGTAGCGCTGGCGGCTGATCAACCAGTCGCGCAGGCGGTAGTTGATGGTTTTCTGCCCGCAGCCTTGTTGCTCGAGCCATTGGATGATGTCCGGCATGGCCTCGCGGTTGTTGCGACCATCAAAGGGACCCGAGTGCACCATCGTGCCGTTTTCAGCATATGCTTGCGTCATGGTTTTCGGATCTAACGGGGCGTTGGGGGCATCGATAACGACTTTTATCGGGATGTCGTATTTACGGGCAAATTCGAAATCGCGTTGGTCGTGGGCGGGTACGGCCATCACCGCGCCGGTGCCGTAGCTCATGAGGGCGAAATTGGCAACCCAGAGCGGGACTTTGTCGCCATTGACAGGATTGACGACATGGAATCCCGTCCAAATTCCGACTTTTTCGCGTTCGGCGACATCCTTTTCACTGGTGCCCTGCCGCCGCATTTCCTGCACGGCTTGCATGACCTGGCTTTCCTGAGGTGTGCCCTTGACGAGTTTTTCCACGAGCGGATGTTCGGGGGCGATACTCATAAAGGTGACGCCAAAGAGGGTGTCGGGACGCGTTGTGAAGACGGGCAGGGCATCGCCTGTTTCGGCGACCGTGAAATCAACCCGTGCGCCTTCCGAGCGGCCGATCCAATCTTCCTGCATTGCCAGAACGGCATCCGGCCAGTTTCCGCGCAATTTCTCGTGTCCGTCGAGCAGGCGCTGTGCGTAGCGGCTCATGGTGAAAAACCACTGCGACATGTCTTTTTGTTCCACGGAAGTTGCGCAGCGTTCGCATTTGCCGTCGTGCACCTGTTCGTTGGCCAAAACGGTACCGCAGGGGTCACACCAGTTAACGGGTGCCGTCTTTTTTACGGCTAATCCGTTCTTGTAGAATTGCAGGAAAAGCCATTGTGTCCAGCGGTAATAGTCTTCGTGACTGGTGGCAACTTCACGGGTCCAGTCGTAGCCCCAGCCGGCACGCTGCATTTGTGCCGTCATTTTTTCAATGTTTTTTTCGGTAAAAGGTTGGGGATGGGTGCCGGTGCGGATGGCCGCATTTTCGGCGGGTAGTCCGAAGCTGTCCCAGCCCATGGGGGAGAGGAGGTTGTAGCCTTGCAGGAGATAATAGCGGGAGATGATATCGCCCAGTGTGTAGTTAATGACATGTCCCATGTGCAGCACCCCGGAGGGGTAGGGGAACATGGTCAGGCAGTAGAAGCGTTTCTCGGCTTCGGCATCCGCACGGAACAGATTCTGCTCCTTCCAGAAGGATTGCCAGCGTTTTTCAATTTGGTGGAAATCGTAGTCATGGCTCATGATTCGTCAGCCCTCTCTAAGGGGCCCAGGTATCGATTGGCCCGCCAGCGTCCTTCGACCTGTTCGCCGTTGGCCCGTGTGAAAACGCCGTCGCCCCAGATCTGGTCGTTCTGCCATTGGCCTTCGTACATGCTGCTGTCGGGAAAGATGAATGTGCCGTTGCCCTGTTGCAGCCGGCCATTGCGCCAGGTTCCATTCAGCTGCCCGCCATTTGCAAAGGTGTAGATGCCTTGTCCGTGGCGGAGTCCGGCCTCCCAGTACCCCTCGTATGTTTCCCCATCGGGCAGGGTTTGGGTTCCAAAGCCCTGACGGAGTCCACGGTGCCATTCGCCTTGATAGGTTTCGTTGTCGGGAAACACAATGCGGCCGCGACCATGGGGGCGGCCATCCAGCCATTCCCCCGTGTATATGGCTCCGCCGGAGAGTCGCTGGGGTGTGGTTGGATCCCTGGGTTGGGGGCTATCTGGTTTTACGGGAACGGTTGCGGTGCGCTTCTCGTTGCGCTGCTGGATGAGTGCTTCAAACCGTTGGCGGTATTCCGGTGTTTGTATCCATGAAACCGGCGTTTTGCCATCGGCGGCCTCGGCAAAGATATCTGCGCCTGCGATCAGCAGGGCCGCAATGGCAGCGTCGGCCTCCTGGCGCACCGCCCAGTGCAGCGGGGTGGAACCATCTTTGGCCTTCGCGTTGACATCTGCGCCGGCATCTGCCAGTAAACGGATCATATCGACAGCGCCGCCTGTTGCCGCCCAATGCAGGGGGGTTTGGCCCTGGTCCGTTTTGGGGTTCAGTTTGGCCCCGCTTTCAATGAGCATGGTGGCAATGATGGTCTGATTACGGCGTGCGGCCCAATGCAGGGGGGTGGAACCGTTGGCAGCGGGCAAATTTATTTCTGCCCGGTGCCGGATGAGTGCCGCAGCGACCTCAGGCATGCCAGCCAAGGCGGCCCAGTGCAGCGGGCTTGTTTCGCCTTTCGCACGCGCTTCAACCCGCAATAGCGGTTGCTCACTAATCAATTGCAGGGCTCGATCCGTATTCCCTTCCCGAATCGCCACAAAAACTGCATCACTGGATTGCACCCGGGATGCAGAGAGCATCATGAACCAGACGGTCATGCTTGCGAACCATCCCAAACGGTTAATCGTCATACTCAAACCTCTTGCCATGCGACCTGAAAAAACGTCAAAAATACGAAGGTGCATTGTAGGAGTACAAGGTAATGATTGCAATTCCTATTATGTACAGTCCAAAGTGTGTTCTCATGAATCAAGTACTTATTCGGCCAGAGGAAACCGGTTCGCAGGGCGAAGTCAGATTGTCCGGGCGGCGTGCGGCCCATCTTTTACATGTGTTGCGCGTGCAATCCGGGGATTCGATCCGGGTTGGGATGCTTGGCGGCGGGCGTGGCCGTGCGGACGTTTTAGGTACGGACGGAGAAACGGTTGCCGTGCGCTGTTATTTTGACTGTCCGGCCCTGTGCCCCACCGGTATTACCGTGCTTTTGGCATTACCGCGCCCCAAGGTGGTTCGCCGCCTGTTTGCCCCGTTGGCAGCCAGTGGTGTCGAAAAAGTGTTTTTTACCAATGCCGCCAAGGTCGAACGGGTCTATTTTGACACGCATTGGCTTTTGCCAGAGCAGTACGAGCCATTGTTGATGGAGGGATTGGAGCAAAGCGGCGAGACACGCCTGCCGGAAATCCGGGTTGTGCGGAGGTTAAAGCCATTGGTGGAGGATGAGTTGTCGCAGTGGGGTGGGACGCGATTGGTGTTGCATCCGGGGCCAGGAGCGCTGCCGGCTGTTGGTGTACGCATGGTGGCACCCGTGCTACTTGCGATTGGGCCGGAAGGTGGCTGGACAGATTATGAGGTTGATTTGTTCCGTGCGCATGGTTTTACATGCGTAACGCTTGGTGCGCGCATATTGCGGAGTGATATGGCGGTGCATGCCATGGTGGGAATTGTCAGTAGTTTGCTTTTGCAGGAGAGAGAGAATGAAAAACCAGCGATTTCATAAACGGCCCGACCGCAAGGGTTCGGGGCGTGGTGGTCGGGCACCCGCGCACGGCGGTGGGACGGAGGTTTTGTACGGGCGGCAGCCGGTGCGGGAAATGTTGCTTGCTGGGCGGCGCAGAATCGAGACGTTTTACCTTTCGCCCCAGGTGCAGGAGCATGGCGATTTGGCAGAGATCATTGAGCTGGCAAACAAGAATGGCGTGCGCATTCAGCAGACCGATGCCGCAACGCTCGACACCTTGACGGGCGGTGGGCATCATCAAGGCGTCGCTGCGGTTGTCAGTCCGTTCCGGTATGTGTCATACAAGAAAATGTTGAGTGATGCGGAACAGCTCGAACAGCCGCTTTTTCTGTTTCTGGATCATCTGGAGGATCCCCAGAATGTTGGATCGCTCTTGCGAACGGCGGAGGCGGCGGGGGTTTGCGGGGTGGTGATGCCCGAGCATCGTGCTGCGAGTATTACAGCTGCAGTTGTGCGCGCTTCCGCTGGTGCGTCGGAACACATGTCCGTGGCGCAGGTGCCCAATCTGGTGCGCTGCATGCGATTGCTGCAGGAGCGCGGCGTGTGGTTTGCTGGTCTGGAGGGGGGCGAAGGATCTCAGGATCTGACAACTGTGGATTTGCGAGGCCCGCTGGGAATTGTGGTTGGTAGCGAGGGCAAGGGCATGCGGCGCTTGACGCGCGAGAGTTGTGATTATCTCGTGCGTTTGCCTATGCTCGGCAAGGTTACGTCTTTGAATGCGGCAGTGGCAGGGGCCATTGCCTTGTATGAAGTGGTTCGTCAACGCAGGGAGAAACAACATGTCGATACATGAATGGGCGGGTAAGCCTGCCCCAGAGTCGATGCGCGTGAACATTCCACGCTTGCTATCATCCTATTATCGTGCACCCGAACAGGGCCAGGTGAGCTTTGGTACGTCGGGGCACCGTGGCACGGCTGCGCAGGGCACCTTTCAAGAGGCTCACATCCTGGCGATAGCAGCGGCCGTGGTGGAGGTGCGGCGGCAGCAGGGGGTCGATGGTCCCTTATTTATCGGGATGGATACGCATGCCCTCTCCGAGGCGGCCTGGGTTACGGCGATGGAGGTATTCGGGGCCTACGGGCTGGAAGTGCGCTATCAGGAGGGACGCGGCGTTACTCCGACCCCGGCGGTTTCGCGTGCAATTCTTGCCTATAAT
>JBLRXB010000003.1:0-34928 GCA_047920915.1 Kiritimatiellia bacterium | reverse complement strand
ACCGCAAGGCGGATGTATCAGCCCCCTGCTGAGCAACATCTACTTGCACACCGTTCTGGATGAGTGGTTTGAAAACCAGATAAAGCCATTGCTTGATGGCAAGGCGTTCCTGGTTCGGTTTGCGGATGACTTTGTGATCGGGTTCAGCAATGATCGCGATGCGCGTCGCGTCATGGACGTGCTGCCGAAGCGATTCGCAAGTACGGCCTAACGGTTCACCCGGACAAGACGCGTCTTGTCGAGTTCAGACCAGCGGGAAAGTGCCAGAGCGGAAAACCGGGGACATTCGATTTCCTCGGCTTTACCCACTACTGGGGCAAGAGCCGCAAAGGCTACGATACGATCAAGCACAAGACCGCGAAAGACCGAGTTGCACGAACGGTTCGCGGTCTCGGGCAATGGTACCAGAAGCACCGGCATTTGCCGATGAAAGAACAACATAGCAGTCTGTACCAATTGCACATCGTTTTTACCATTGACATGCCGGCCCTTCCCCTGTAGTGTCCCGTGCCTTGTTCCCAACAGTACATAACATATCGAGTAAGGAAGTGCAGCTATGGAAGCATATGCCGTAGTGGAGACCGGCGGCAAACAGTACCTCGTTCAGACCGGTGACACTCTCAAAGTGGAAAAACTGGAAATCGAAGTCGGTGCCAAAGTTTCGTTAGATCAAGTTCTCGCCCTCTCCGATGGAGCAACCCTGAAAATCGGTCAGCCCGTTGTGGCAGGTGCCACCGTTCAGGCCGTTGTAGAAGACCAGATCCGCGGAGAAAAAATCATTAATTTCAAAAAGAAACGCCGTAAGGGCTACACCCGCAAAATCGGGCATCGCCAGTCTCTTACCGTGTTGAAAGTAGAATCCATCGCCTGATTTTGGCGATAGCCGGGAGATTATCATGGCACATAAAAAGAGCGGTGGCTCAGCTAAAAACGGTCGCGACAGCAACCCCAAGATGCTTGGCGTCAAGCGTTTTGCGGGACAAGTCGTTTCTGCCGGATCCATCCTTGTTCGTCAGCGCGGGACGCGTTTTGCCCCCGGCAAGCACGTCGGGCGTGGCAAGGACGACACCTTGTTTGCCCTCAAAAGCGGCTCGGTATTCTTTGAAAAAGATGGCAAAGTCGTCAGCATCGCACCCGCCGAAGTTGCCTGAGGCCGGTTGTTAGCGTGAAGACTCGTAAATTTGTAGACCATGCCGTCGTCTATGCCTCAGCCGGAAACGGTGGCAATGGCTCAGCCTCTTTTCGTCGCGAAAAATACGTTCCAAAGGGCGGTCCCGATGGCGGGGATGGCGGGCGGGGCGGACATGTCATTTTTCGCGCCAATGCAAATATCGACACGCTCATTAGCCTGTATTTCGAGCCCCATCGCCGGGCGGGTCACGGCGGAGCGGGCCGCGGCCAGAAGATGCACGGCAAAAACGGTACCGATTGTATTATCGATGTGCCACTCGGAACCGTTGTCCGTGACCGCGACACCGAAGATTTTATCGGCGAATTAACCGAAGACGGCCAGGAACTTACGGTTGCCCAAGGCGGCAATGGTGGCCTCGGTAATGTCCACTTCAAGTCATCGACGCATCAGGCTCCACAGGAAACAACACCAGGCGAAGACGGCCAAATCATCACCTTGGATGTTGAACTCAAGATGGTTGCTGACGCAGGCCTGGTAGGGTTTCCCAATGCTGGAAAATCCTCGCTGTTGACTGCCATCAGCGATGCCCACCCCAAAATTGCCTCCTACCCTTTCACAACGATTAATCCGGTTCCAGGGACGATCCTTTTTGACGACTACACCCGGATCAAAGTGATCGACATCCCCGGTATTATCCACGGTGCCCACAATGGTGTTGGACTTGGCGATACGTTTCTACGCCACATTGAACGCGCCAAATTGATCGTCATTGTTCTGGATATGGCCGGATCGGATGGCCGCAGCCCTGCCGACGATTACCGGGATCTTCTGCAGGAATTAGGCCAATACAATGCAGAGCTACTCGAACGCCCCCGCATCGTCGTGGCCAACAAGATGGATGTCCCTGAGGCCAAAGAGCATTTGGACACCTTCAAAAAAGAAACCAAGCTAACACCGATCCGGATATCGGCCCTCGCCGGAACGGGCCTGAATCAAGTTAAAACCAAACTGCAGAAGCTCGTTCAGGCCTAACCGGCAAGCACACCGCAAACCACGCGTTCGCGACCATTTAGATCCGGCAAGACTTCAACATGCTCAAAACCACCTTCCTCAAGCATGCGGCGCACGGCAAACCCTTGTTTATCGCCAATTTCAAGGAATATACGACCTTCACACTTCAGTACGATAGCTGCATCCGCAATCAAATCTTCGATAATATCGAGCCCCGAAGCACCCCCATCCAGCGCTAAGCGGGGTTCGAAATCGCGCACGCACTTCTCTAAATGCTCGATATCTGCTGCCGGAATATACGGCAGGTTTGCAACAATGGCATCCAGCATCTCCGGTTCGGCCACGTCACCAAGACACCCCTCAAAAAAAATGACCGCATCATCCAAATGCAAGCGCTGGGCATTTTCACGCGCCAGCGACAAGGCATCTGCACTGATATCCAGCGCCAGATAACGCGCATCGCGATGCTCGGCAGCCAAACTCAACACGATGCAACCACTCCCCGTTCCCACATCTACAATCGAGGGGCACTCACGCGCCCATAGAGCCTCATCAGCTAATACGCGCTGCACCAGCATCTCGGTCTCCGGCCGCGGAATCAATGCCCGGCGATCGCTCTTGAATATATGCTGCATGAATCCGGTCTCACCGATTACATGCTGCACCGGCTCGCCTTCCCGCAAGCGCTTGAGCCCTCGTCGCATGGCCTCCAACTGCGCGGGACGCAGCACGGTCCGGCTATGCAATCCTAACGCAAGCCGGGGCACGGAAAGTAAACGCGACAACAGCATCTCGCACTTGAGGCGCGCATCCGGAATGGCGCGCGCCTCCAGGAAGCTCTGCCCCAGACTGGCAACCTCAGCTACCGTTTTTTGCTCCGTATCCATCGACAATTAAAACCTTTCCAGCCATGCCAGTTCGACCGATCCGGTTGCCCGGTTCCGATCATCAACCGAAAATGTCATCTGCACCATCCGGACGAGTAATCCTTGTACATCCCCCAACCGCGCCAAAAACGCATCGAGACTCTCCTGCCCCATCACAATCTCGGCCTTATGTAAACGAAACCGTCCAACAACCTGGGGATCGGCAAAGGTCACGCGCGCGGATGCCCGTGTAATCTTTTCACGCATTTCCAGCGACAGGGATCCATCGACTGACCAAGCGTGCGCATCCGCATCAAGTGCGTGTGCCTGCTGCTGCAACAATCGAAGCACGTGCTGATCCGCTTGACGGGCATCTACCGCCGCACGCATCTGATTCGACCGCAGCACATCCCGCAGAGACCACAGGCAAACCAGAACAAAGCAACCGGCGACAACATACATCATGTTCCGATAATGCGAAACCTGCCATTTCATAGCTGGCCCCTTTCTCCACGAACGGTGTACAGCACCTTCCCGTCAACAGCATCACCCGCCTCCAAAGGCACCACCCTGTATCCGCTGGCCAGCAGCGATTGTACCACCGCATCAATCGTGTTTTCCGCAGGCAGCAATACGCGCAAACGGACGGACTGCGAATCGAGTGCCATTTCCTGTACCTGACCACCTGTACCAGAAACCAGTGCGACCAGCCGCCCGGCAATAACAGAAAGGTCCTCTCCTTCGAGAAATACGTCCAGTGCCAAGCGACGCGATTCAAGTTCGCCTGCGGCAACACGTACCGCATCCCTTCCGCGCGCAACAACGCGATAGCCTGCAATCTCATCGACAACTCGCGCGATGGCACGATCCTGCTGTGCCATCTGCATACCGACATAGACCCTCCGACCCCCAACGCCAGCGATCAATAAAGCACCCAACAATGCCAGATAAGCACTGTCACGCAAATACCGTCTCTGTAGTATCGATGATCGATAATTCGCGCCGATATCACTCCAGATGGCTGGCATACGCCATACCCCGGGCAACAAGGCCCGCGCCGCAAGCGATTTTGCCAGACCATACGGACCCGATCCCAGAATTTGTTTCTTTTCAGATGGAACACCCTCCAGATCTGCCAAAAAAAGATGATAGCGTTCTTCATCGCCACCCACATACCATTCAATCGCCAGATCCTTGTACATGCCCTTGGCAACAGTCTGTTTTTGCAGATGCAGCAACCGCATGACGCGCTCTACATCATGTCCCGCAATCGGATGACTGCTCCAGTAGACATTCCCCATACCGAGTACCATCAACATCGAGCTCGGGCGACACCAGACAACGACACGGATACTCTCTGTAAGCGCAGGATCCAGCATCGACCATAGCGCCAGCCCCTCATGATCAAACGTATGTGGCACAAAGCCCCAGGTACCGTAAGAACGCGCCACCCTTTCAAGATCGTTTCTGCGCACAACAGTAGATAGGGCCACCGTGCCCGCAGACAAGACCGGCAAGCCCGGCAGCTCTCCGGAAATGGCGGCCCCAATCGCATACTTTGATTCTTCCAGCGCAAATGGTAGCTTGGTGTCGAGCACCGCAGGCCATATCCGGCGTGCTTTGCGGACATCCTTGAGTGGCACCGCTAACCAGGGCGTCATGCCCGTACCTACGTCCATGCCTGCAACCACGACATCACCCGCCACATGCAATTTCTGAACGTCCGCAATTGCGACGGGCTCCCATGAAAGTCGCGCGCCCCGACGCTCTGCACGCAAAGCGATCGGATGCCCATCATTATAATCGACTGCAACTACGCGTTTACGCCACGCGATGCTTCCTCTCGATACATTCATAACACCTGCATACCCCGATCAGCCCCATGATAGCGCTTCCTGTGCCGTAACTGGTCAATATGCAAGAGAATTGCACGAACGCCGAACAGAAAGGCCGCCAGCATCAAATAGAACAATCCCAGACCAAGCATCACGATCTGACGTTGATGCACATATAAGGCCAGAAGAATGACCCCCAACCCAATTGCGGCAGACGCAAAGGCAAATAACACTTGGCACATGCGACGATGACTCCGCCAGGCAACACGCCGTCTCTTTACATTTATCATGATCATCCACTCCCGCTTACATCCGACTTACAGGAACAATCACCCGACCATATCGCAGATTTACAAAGGCGTCGATCTTTCCCGCGAGATTCCAACGCAAACGCGATAAAACCTTGCACGAATAAGGCATAGACCTGATAATGCCACATTCAAGTGCAGGAAACCTACTAAAAACAAGTCGAAAGATAGGATTATGATTACGATTAACGGAGAACCATTGCCACAAGAAGCCATCGATTTTGAGTATCGCCGCATTCGCCAGTATTATGCCAATCACATGCCGCCTGAGCAACTCAAGACACACGACGAAAAACTGCGCAACCAGGCCGTTGAACAGGCCATCGGCGCCAAGCTTCTGCTCAATGAGGCCGGCCGTCTCGATATACTTGTACCCGAGGATCTCATTGATCGGAAAGTACAACCGATCATCGAACAGACGGGCGGCAAGGACGTTTTTCTGCAGCGCCTGCAGGATAACGGAATTAGCGAGAAAGAATTTCGCGCCAATATTGCCGAAGGCTGCAAGGTCGATTTGTTAATCGAACACATTTGCGAAGGTCTGTCCGATCCATCAGAAGAGGAAATGAAAGCCTTTTTCGAGAACAACAAAGAGCACTACCAGCAACCAGAACGCGTGAATGCCTCCCATATTCTCATCCGGCCTGACTCCGACCGCGACGATGACCGCGTGGTGGCCGAATCGCGCCTGGAAAGTATCGCCCAAGAAATCCGCGATGGTAAGGATTTCGGCGAACTGGCTGCCCAACATTCACAATGCCCCAGCGGCAAGCAAAATGGCGGCAGCCTCGGATGGTTCAGCCGCGGCATGATGGTGCCGGAATTCGAGGAGGCCGCCTTCAGCATGGCCGTCGGCGAAATCAGCGAGATCATCGAGACGCAATTTGGCTTCCATATCATCATGAAAACGGCCGAGGACGAAGGTGGACAGGCCGCCTTTGATGAGGCCCGCGATAAAATCAGGGATGTAATCCGGCACGACCAGCGCGGTAAATGCGTCGCGGCGTATGTCGCAGATTTGAAAGGAAAAGCCGAAATCCACGATACCTCCGCATGAAAGAATACGATGTCATTGTAATCGGGAGCGGTGGGGGCACCAAAATCGCGCTACCCTGCGCACGCCAGGGGATGCGTGTCGCCCTGATCGAAGAAGATGATTTCGGCGGAACCTGCCTCAACCGGGGGTGTATACCATCAAAAATGTTGATCCACCCCGCTGAGGTGGCCGATCAGGCTCGCCACAGCCAAGCCATTGGACTCGACATTGCCGGCGAAGTGCAATTGCGCTTCCACGATGTAATCGCGCGCATCAAGCGCGACGTAACGCAGACGTCTCTCGCAAATCGCGATAAGCACAAAACCTTTCCGGGCATCACCTTTTATGCGGAACATGCCCGCTTCACCAGAAACCACGTGCTACAGGTCGGCGAGGACACAATAACCGCTCCCAAAATCTTTGTAGCAACCGGTAGTCGCCCGCAGATCCCTGACCTGCCCGGTTTAGCCGAAACGCCGTTCATCACCAGCAAAGAAGCTTTGCAGTTGCCAGACGCCCCCAAGCGCATGCTCGTTATCGGTGCCGGCTATATCGCCACCGAACTCGGCGGCGCATATGCCATCTATGGATCAGACGTACACTTTCTGGTGCGCAGCCGCTTCCTGCGCGGACTCGATATCGATATCAGCGACGAGTTTGAACGCGTTTTCCGCCGCAACTGTCATGTTCATCGTACTTTTGCCATCAGCCGCATCAAGCACGACGGCCAACAATTCACCATTGAAGGCTCCCGGAATGGAGAACCAGCCTCGACAATCGAAGGCGACACCCTTCTCGTGGCCACCGGCGTAACACCCAATACGGACAAACTCGGATTGGAAAATACGGGCATCAAGCGCTCGGAAGATGGCTTTATCATCGTTAATGCACATCTCGAAACAGATGTTCACGGTGTCTACGCACTCGGCGATTGCATTGGCAATTACCTGTTTCGACACACCGTAAACTACGAAGGCGAATACCTGATGAAAACCGCTTTCCGGACGGATGCGGTGCCTCCAATCGACTACGGTCCCGTGCCCTATGCCGTGTTCACCGTGCCACAAATCGCCGGCGTAGGCCTGACGGAGGAACAGGCAAGCATACTGAATCTGCCCGTTATCATCGGTAAGGCAAGCTATGCCGACAGCACACCCGGCATGGCGCGGGCATCCGATCATGGTTTTGCAAAAGTCATTTTTGATGCCGGCACCCGCAAAGTAATCGGGGCACACATCATTGGAGAGGAAGCCGCCTCCATGATCCATCTCTTTATCGCCATGATCAAGAAAAACGGCACACTTGATGACCTCATGGATATGATCTTCATACATCCGGCTCTCGCGGAAGTCGCCCGGGATGCGGTACGCAATGCCGCCGCCCAAACATGAGGAACAAATGGCTGTAAAGGCGGTATTATTCGATTTAGATGGAACCCTGCTGGATACACTCGATGACCTGGCCGACTCCATGAACCTTGCCCTGCGCAATTTGGGATTTCCTCCCCACGAGCGCAATACCTATAAAACGGCTGTCGGCGACGGCGTGCATCTGCTCGCCGAACGCGTACTCCCCCTCCAACATCGAACCCCCGAAACGATTCGCGATCTCGTTGCTGAAATGCAAAAGATCTACAGCTCAGCATGGATGAACAAAACGCGCCCCTATCATCAGATCCCCGCATTGCTGGAAACATTGCAGAATCGTCAGATCCGTACCGCCGTTTTATCCAACAAGCCTGATGCGAAAACACGCATCTGTGTCGACCATTATTTCGGTTCGCAGCACTTCGATAGCGTTATGGGGGCATCACCAGCCTTCCCGCTCAAACCAGATCCCGCCGCTGTCAGACACATCCTGCAGATCATGGCGATTCCGGCGGCGGAATGGCTCTATCTGGGAGATACCAACACCGATATGCAGACCGCACGGAACGCAGGCATAAAAGCGGTTGGCGTAACCTGGGGATTTCGCGACCGCAAGGAGTTATGGGAGAACGGCGCCGAGATCCTGATTGATACCCCCTTGGCACTTATACCCTATCTCAACGATGCGACTTGACTTTCCGGTTGCCGCACACACTATGACCCCATGTTGAAATTTCTGCTGAAACGCTTATTGACTGCGATCCCCGTGCTCTGGGCAGCCGTGACCATTGCCTTTATCCTGGTGCGTCTGGCTCCGGGTGGTCCATTCACGGATGAACGCGCCTACCCGCCGCATACCTTGGAACAACTGCAACGCCATTACGGGCTCGATGCAGCGCTCCCGGTTCAGTATGTGCGGTATCTGGCAGGACTTCTGCGCGGTGACCTCGGCCCATCCCTGACACAGGGCGGCCGCAGCGTTAACGAAATCATTGCCACGGCATTTCCCGTCTCACTCGAACTGGGAGCATGGGCACTACTGGTGGCCATTCTTATCGGGCTACCCGCCGGGTTAGCCTCCGCCCTGCGCCCCGGCTCCATGCTCGATCATGCCACCATGGCTTCGGCCCTCATTGGCATCTGCATCCCCCCGTTCGTCCTGGGACCGCTGCTCGTGCTGTTTTTTGCCCTGCAGCTTGGATGGGTCAACGCGTCGGGATGGAATACGGCGTCCGACCGCATCCTACCAGCCATTACGCTCGGAATTGTCTATGCCGCCTATATTGCAAGGCTCGCACGGGCCGGACTGCTCGAAGTCTTGCCAATGGATTACATTCGCACCGCCCATGCCAAAGGACTCCACCCCATCCGCGTCATTGCCATACACGCACTCAAACCAGGGATTCTGCCCGTCGTCTCTTTTCTTGGCCCCGCCATCGCCGGTCTCATTTCCGGATCCTTTGTCATCGAAACCCTTTTCCATATCCCCGGACTCGGACGCGTCTTCGTGTCGGCCGCTTTTAACCGCGACTATACCTTGGTACTGGGACTCGTTTCCTTCTATGCCGCCCTTGTCATCGCCTGCAATACCATCGTGGATCTTCTGCTTGCCGCCCTTAACCCCCGTATCAAAATCCAATCATGAAAATCCGCTTGTCAGATCCTGCCCGTAATATTGCCCGGCGCTTCTTCCAGAATCGCATGGCCAGATTTTCGCTCGTGATTGTGCTGCTTCTCTCCCTCGCCGCCATCGCAGCCCCCCTACTGGCACCCTTTCCTTATGACCTACAGAATCTGGAACTGGGACCCGTACCGCCACAAGCAGGGCATTGGCTGGGAACCGATGATCTGGGACGCGATCTGCTGACTCGATTGCTCTACGGCGGACGTGTCTCACTGGCCGTAGGCATTGCCGCAACACTCGTGGCCCTCGGCATCGGCGTTAGCTACGGCACCATATCCGGCTATGCAGGGGGACGCACAGATCAGATCATGATGCGCATCGTCGATGCACTCTACGCACTACCCTTTACCGTCTTCGTGATCATTCTCATGGTCGTCTTCGGACGCAACATCCTGCTGCTTTTTGTGGCAATCGGTGCCGTCGAATGGCTCACCATGGCGCGGATCGTGCGCGGGCAAGTCCTCGCACTCAAGGAACAAACCTATATCCGCGCCGCACGATCGCTCGGATTCTCGCACCTGCGCATCATGATTCGACACATGCTACCAAATATGATCGGACCAGTAATTGTCTACACCACACTGACCATCCCCAGAGTCATGCTACTGGAGTCATTCCTGAGCTTTCTCGGACTCGGTGTGCAACCCCCCATGAGTTCATGGGGACTGCTGATTCGCGACGGCGCGCGCGCCATGGAAAGCTACCCTTGGCTCCTGATCGTGCCGGGCACCACCCTCTGCCTGACGCTCTTTGCTCTCAATAGCATCGGGGATGCCTTGCGCGATGCCATGGATCCCCGCCACCAAAACCAGCGCTAAGCCATACCAGCTATTGCATCGCCTGCACGGTCTTGCGCATCGCACGGATATCAGATGCGGGAATCGTGATCATCTGCTCAATCGCGTCGCCACTGCGCCAGCCCGTAAACTGGATACCTACAGAGTGTGACTCGATCTGCGCAAAGGCCGCGCCGGAGGGTGTGAGGCGGGAAACGAGTTTCAACATGCCAAGCAAATCAAGGCGTGCAACGGCATAGGGGGCCGTTGAGACCCCCATACGCGCAAGAACCGGATTCGGTGCTGCCATGCGCTGCCCACCGGCATCCAATAATTGCATCGCCTGGATGATTCCCGCATCATCTGTAATACCAAAAACCATCCCCTTATCCGTGGCGGCATAATCGTATCCACCCAACAGCGCTTCAAGAACACGCGTAAAGGTAGCCATCTCGTCTGCCCCCATGCCCGGCGCGCCTGTATGCCCCATTTGATCCCGGAGGCTTTCACCATCCCACGTCATGGACCAACGGTAAACCGTATGACCATTCACCAGACGCTCAACCGGGCCTGATACCGCCATCCCTGACTTCGCCATCAGCTGCTGATATGCATCACTCCCAACCAACGCCATCATCCGCTTTAAAACGGACGCTGCATCCGCTACCAGCATCCCTCCAGATAAATCCAATTTTCCCGACCCCTCGCGCAATCCGGCGAACAGGAAGGAAGGTGCCCCTGCCGATGCAATCGATGGTTCAAACATCGCACGCATCAGTTCCGGATCTAATTCGGCACCATCCGGCACAGACCGCAGCATATCAATGTATAGATCCACAAAAGAGGCCAACACGCCCTCCGGAATGGTATATGCACCACTCACGGCACCGAAAAGATTGCCACGGTTCAGTTGCGATAGCCAGGCCGCATCAACCCCCTGCAACGACTGCACAATGCCCGCAAGCGCACGACCTGCCTGAGGAACAATCTTGCCGCGAATTTCAAGCCCGCTGCCTGTAACCCCGATACCGCTCTGGTAGATCGCAACCTGCTCCAGCCCGGCCCGATAAAACTTGATCATATTCCGAAACATGGCACGGTGCTCATCGTCGGCAGGCAACGTCTGCATCAGCATCTCCGCAAAACCATCCAGCATCTTCGCCAGCGTGGCAGGCGCGGCATCCAAACGCAGCAATCCGGCAATCCCCGGCATCTCCGCCGGTATACCAATTACCACGGAAACATCAAGATCGGCCGCTTGCTGCCCCAGTAACAGACGATCGCCATGCACCTGTGCCGCACCCTGCTCTGTGACAAACCGACCGTCCACAGCATCGGGAACATGACCCCCCTGCGCCGCCACTAACGCCGCCAGAAAATTTTCTGCCGAAACAGCGGGCTTGATATCCAGTACAACCGAATATTTCTCTGCACCATCCGAATAGATATGCAAAGCGACCGGCGCATCCCTGTCTATCTGGGACAGGCCAGGCACCATCATCTGCATCATCATCGGAAGCGTTCCTATCTCTGGCGACTCAAAGATCTGCGCTGCTTGCTCGGCCTGCGTCTGCAAGGCAGCAAAACTTTCCAAATACACGGAAGCAACCCGCACACTTCCGATTGCCGATTCACATGCAACTCCCAACGCTAGCAATACAACCAGTCCTATCCGCTTCATCGCGCCCCCTGTTTTACACATTACACAAACCACACTTTACATTCCTACAGCACACAAAATATGTCAAACCTTGTTCCAAGCCATCGCAGCCAGCGTTCTAGCGAATGGGGATTTCGAAATGCGACATCGCTTACATCTGCATGCGGCGCAACTGCTCCAGGTAGCGCTCCACATGTGGCTGTGCCCGCCGAATCTGCGCGGTTTCGAGCAAGCTGATTGCGCGTGCATAGCGATTACGCCCCACCTCGATCTGCGCCTGCTGAATCAAGGCCGCCACCTCGTAGGCCGAAATACGAGCCGCCCGCTCGCAGTACAAGATGGCTTGTTCTGCTTGTCCGCCAGCCTCGGCTATCGATGCCAGCAACAACAAACCACGTCCATCCAACGGATTCAACGTGAGGGCTTCCCGCGCCAGATCAATTGCCGCATCCGCATCCTGCTCCTGCCACGCCAATTGCGCCTGCATGCGCAGCCAGGTAGCCCGGTCCGCAGCGGACCAATCTGTCGACTCGACAGATACCATCAGTGAACGCGCCCCATCGGTGTCATCCAGCATCAGAAACCCTTCAATGGCACGCAATACCCGCTCGGCTGACGGTGCGCGCTGGGCAAAGGCTGCACGATAAGCCTCTCTTGCATCAGCAGGCTGGCCGGCATTAATCAATAAATCACCTTGCAACGCCAGCAACCCCTCATCCGCAAGTCCAAGGCGTCTGGCAACCTCAATCGCACGGATCGCCTGCGGATGTTGTTCCAGCAACAGGAAGGCATTGGCTCGCAAGCGCCACACATCCCGGTTGCCGGGCGCCATGGCAAGAATTTCAGCCGTTAACGATAGAGCCTCCTGAAAGCGCTGCTGCTCAAACAAGGTCTGCACCAGCCCAACCAATGCCTCTCTTTTTTCCGGATCAAGCAACAACGCATTGCGGAAAGCACTCTCCGCAGAAACCGGGCGTCCGATGAGCTGCAAGGCATGCCCCAGCAGCAGGTAAATATCAGCATCGGCCTGACCATCTGCCGCCAACTCACGGTACAACCGCATCGCCTCCTGCGGCAGTTCCCGTAATAGATAAATCCGCCCCAAATTTGCCTTGGCCGCCCGAAAACGGGGTAACTTCTCAAGGGCCTCTTCATACGCACGCTGCGCAGCACCGTACGCTTCGGCCTGAAAATAAAAATTCCCGGCTGCAAATGCAATTGCAGCTCCGCGTCGCGGAGCGCTATCCAACATCTCCGCAGCCGCCACCAAGTTTGTCTGCCCTACCGCAAGGGCGGCCTGCAACAACCGACGATCGGCTGTGCTCACCTCCGGTTCAAAGGGTAGACCTGCGCCATCAACACCAACGCCACCCCCAACCAGCATCACTAGCATACCGGTAAACCATAGCAGTCGATCCCTGGATCGCATCGCAACCCTACTACCCGCTTTTTCGTGTAATGCAATCATCGGCCTATGCTCCCTTCTAAAACGTTACTGCAACCGGAACTCCACGCGCTGGCGCACACGCACCGCCACGGCAGCCCCCTCGCGCATGCCGGGCGAAAAACGCCAGCGCGCCACCGCCCGTAAGGCCGCCTGATCAAAAAGATCGGCGGGCTGGCCCTCCACAACAACGGGTGCCTCTACGGCACCCTCTGCATTTACAATAAACGCCACCGTCACATACCCCTCTTGTTGCCGCAGGCGCGCCTGAGGTGGATACTGCGGCCGCAATTGCACAATCGCGCGCGGAGGCTCGTCCAACGCACCAAGCTCGAACACCATGTCATCAAGCTCACCATCCAGCGTCGCCAACGCAAAACCCCAATCAAAATCACCACCCACATCGCCAATTCCCATCCGTAAACTGAGATTTGCCGGCGGCAAAGCAAGCGCTTGCGTCATGCGCGGAAGCTCCGGTGCCCGCGGACGCTCCACAACCTCGGACGGAATTGGTTCGGGCGGTGGCTGCAGCGGGACAGGCGGCGCAATCGTTGATACGGGCCGTATCTCTAACACAGGCCGGACGGGAGCCGAAAGCCTCTCCAGATAAGGCAACCCCATATATAGCATGATCGTCAGCACCAATGCCAACCACACCGCACGCCAACTCCAGCGCGGCGCAAATCCTTTTTCCATGCTGATAACTTGTGTCTTTCGCGTCATGTCACGTTATTCCCGGGTAGCTGCAATGCTCACCTGACGCGCTCCAGCCAGGCGGCATTCATCAATCACATCAACAACGGGAGCCGTCCGCGCATCTGCATCCGCCAGAATAATAACCGGAACCTCGCGCTCTCGTAGCTGCCGCGCCACCACGCCACGCACACCGCCCACCCCGATATCACGACCACCATAAAGCACCCGGCCATCTGCCGTAACGGCGATCTGGATACTGTTGCGGTCCAAATCGACGGCACTCGTAGCCTGGGGCTTTTGTATGTCAACCCCCACCTCCTCGACAAAGACCGTGGTTACGATAAAAAAGATCAACAAGAGAAACACACAGTCGATCAGTGGCGACATGTTAATTTCTACCCCGCGCGCCAATTCGACATCCCACTGTACCCGTTTCATCCGCCCCGCCTCCCTTTAACAGCCTGCGGGCGAACCCCAAGCATCGCAACCAGATGGGCACGGCAATCCCCCAGCAGAAATTGCACATCGCGCGTCGTCTGCCGGATCTGCGCCAAACCAAAAACGCCGGGCATGGCAATAACCAGACCGAACTGTGTTGTAATCAAAGCCTGGCTGATTCCCCCCGCTACGCGGGTTCCCGTCTGCCCCGAAACCATTGCGACCGCCTCGAATGTCGTTATCATACCGCCCACCGTACCCAGCAACCCCAGCAAGGGAGCCGCCGCCGTCAGCGCTGTAATCAACAGGAAATCCCGACGCAGATGTTGCAGCGCTAAATCCTCGGATGCTGACATGGCCTCAAGTGGCGAATGCGCCCCCTCTGCAATTTGCGTTAAAGCACACTGGAAAACGGAGGCAAATGAGCTCGCGGGAAGAACGCGCTGCAAACTCGTGACATCCCGCACGGACGTCTGCTGTGCCAGCCAGCGCTGCAAATACGTACCCTCCCGCACGAGCCTGCGCGCTGTCAACTGCGCACGTGTCACCAGAAACAGAATCGCAAAGCTGACGGCCGCTAAGGGAACCAGCAATGCACCGCCGGACGCCCAATAGTGCCACATCTGCATCGTTCCCATCATCGCACATTCCCTCTGGCATGCAAATGATTCACCAGTGTCAAGGCCTGGCGCTCCAGCGTGGCGACGGCCGATCGTGCACCTCTGGCAAGAAAGGCTTGTACAAGCAGAACCGGCACCGCAATCACCAATCCCGTTTCCGTCGTAATCAATGCCTCGGATATGCCTCCCGACAGCATCCGGGCATCACCGGAACCAAACAAGGTAACCAGTTGGAAGGTATGTATCATACCCGTTACGGTCCCCAGCAACCCCAGCAAGGGCGCAACACCACCCAGCACGGCGAGTGTCCCTAGATGGCGCTCTGCCTGCGGCAGGACGCCAACAACATGCTCATGCAGAATCTCTTCCAAGTGCTCGCGCTGCGTATCCCGATGCGCAACCGCCTCCTGTACAATATCCGCCAGCGGCGCTTTGACCCCGGACAATAAAGCTTGCACCTGCGCAATGTCACCGCGCTGCAGCAGCAGTGGTAATTCCCCAAGGTCTGCATTGACAGCGTGATGCAGGCACCCGAGTGCAACCGCTTTCCAAACCGCCAACAACAGCGCGACTAACCCCGTCAGCAATAATGGAATCATCACAAAACCACCTTTGCGCAAACGCGCGACAATCGTCACCCGACTTTGTTCTATTCGGATCGCATCGCCACCCGTTACATCTGTCGGTATGTGCGCCGCCGCACCCGCCAGCAAGCCATGCACCGCACGGGCGCCAGCGCGCTCCAAAGGATGCATACCAGGCTCCAAGCGCCCTAAACGCGGCAGGGCAATACCAGCAGTATCAGCCGCATCGGCCGCAAAGAACGCAACCGGGCCAAAAACAGCGAAGCTTCCCGCACGGGCTAACCCCTCGGCATCCAACGCCACGCCCGCTACAACATGCCCACCCAGTCGTTTCGTGTTCCATTCCTCTGCCAACGCCAGCAATTGCGCAACAAGCACAGGAAATTCTTCTACCCCCACATCAGCAAACTGATCCCTGATTGGCGTCAAATGATCAACCAGTACAACCGCCTCTGTAACACCAACACGTGTATCGAGCGAACGCGCATACTCCGTTACCAACGTTTCGGCATACTGGTATGATTCCCGGGCAATCGCAGCCCGCTGTTGTAAACGCGCCTGGTCCTGCTCCCCCTGCTGACGCATACGCTGCAACCGCTCCATTTCGGCTCGCAAGCCGGCGGCCTCCTCCTGCAAGGCAGCCAGCTCTTGCGCCAAGGGCTCGCGCGCGGCCCCGATCTCAGCGCGCAAGGCAAGCAATGCCGCCGTATCGCGCTGGATATCTGCCTGCAAGGACGCGATGGCACGTGCGACCGCATCCGTGCTGGATCCGGCATGCCCAGACGCGCACACCATCCATCCGATCATCCCCAATACCACCATCATGCCGTGCCTGCGCATCATTGCCCCTCCCCTGCGAGTGCCCACAACAAGGGAACCAGCTGGGCCTCGGCCTCACGCTCCAGCGTGCGGATTGCTAATCGTATCCGCGGGGCTTCGGCATGCATGTCCTGCCACACCCAGCCATGATCCCCGGGCACACCAATCGCAGCCCAGTCACCGGAAGCCGAAACCGCAAAGCCACGCGCCAATCCGATATACAGCACCGCAGCCTCCCGCTGGACACCAGCAAGATCGATCAGCTCCCGCACAAGATGGATGTTGTTCTGCAATGTTTCAATCTGGGTGTACAGCACCAGCACAGTTTGCAACCGACGCAACACGCCCGTTTGCATCGCGATCGCATCGTTTGCCGGCAATGCACGAAAACCTACCCCGCCTTCCGGCTGCAGACTCGGCGGCACACGCATTTGCCAACCCCGCAACAATGCTTCATGACGACCGATAACCGCATCCAGCAATTGCAAACTCGCTTCGATCTTTTCCTTTTCCACCTGAAGATCCGACTGCGCCTCCTCCACCCCCGATAAGAAGGCAGTATCCGCTTCCAGCGCCGCGCGCCGCTCTGCCACCTCACGCCGCAACAAACCGATTTCCCGCTGCCACTGTCCTTCCTGGCGCTGCCAGGCTTGCTGCTCTCCAGCAAGCTCGGATCGTAGCGCGATCCAGCGCCCCGTCAGAGCCTCCAGTGCAGCCAAATCCACTTTCGCATCAGAGGCGACCGCAACATTCCTTATCCATGGCAGTAGCACTACAAGCAAAACGAACCCAACCATTCTATCACGTAAACGCACACTTCTCCTTTCATATCTTGCTTGCAAAACACCCAACGGGCCAGGCTCGAACCCGACGCATAACGCTTACTCATGCAACAAATTCGCCAAGGCCTGATTTTCAGGAAACAAGGCAAAATAGGCCTCTGCAAGCTGCCGGGCTGATGCCGCATCCCCATAGCGCATCTCCACAATCACCAGCGCCTGGCAAGCCGACCATAAATCCTGCTCCTGAAATGCAGACCAACCAGGTTGCTCCTCGGGTGACCCTAATGCAGAATCGGGCCGTTGTGCCAGCCCTAATCGAACGGCCTCCCGAAAATCTGTCCATACATTCTCCAGCAAAACCGGATCCGGCTCGCCTTGTTGACGCAGTCTCCGCATTAACAGGAATCCGCGTGCCAACCGGATTTGAAATGCCGCAGGATTATTGCGAACCCCCTCGTTCATAAAGGCAAGGGATGCTTCTTCGTCATGAAGGGAAACCCACCAGCCCCCTATGCTGTAGCCTGGAACATAGTTTGGATCATTGCGTGTCATAATCCGGAACCACGGCAGCAACTGCGTGCCATCCGTGTGTAAATGCGCCTTGGACGGATCGCGCCATGGTTTGACATGCCGATGCATGCGCCCGATGAACCCCCGATAATCACGCTCCCCGGCAGGTATGAGAGTCTGCGTACCAGCATGGGAAGCAGCACGATCAACATACAAATCCTCACCTACCTGAGATTGGTGCTCAGCAACATCTGTCTCCATGGCCTCTACCGTTAGCAACTGTTCTTCATGATGCGCAACATACCCGACACCACTGTGCAAATAACGTTCCGTCTTCACAAACAACAAATCACTCATCGAGGTTCGCAACTCGCCGAGCAATGTCGCGATGGCACTCGCATTCCGTTGCGAACGGGCAACCATGTCACGCGATCGGCCACCATCATAGCCCCGTGGATCCACACGCAAGGCCAGCAGCGGAACGACACCCAGCAGCACCAGCAGAACAATAGCCGCGACCAGATCCTTGTGCCGCCATCCATTCATAGACGCCTCCTCTCAAACACAAACATCGCAACGGCAACACACACCAGCAGCAGGACCACGGCATAGCCCAGCAAAGCAATCAGATCCCCGCCACCAAGTGGAGCAATCCCGTCGGTGTAACGGGTCGTCAAATCAAGCGTTCCGAAGTCAGGCACATACCCGGCAAAAAAACGCCGCCAGCCACCTGCCTGCCCCGCAAGGCGACGCAAGCCGGCACCCGTAAAGTACAGCCCCCCACCAACGAGCAGCGCCATCCCCCGGGGCATGATCAGCGAAAACAGTATACCCAATGCAGCCAGCAAGCCCAGTGAGAGCAATTGCAAGAGCAACATCTGGCTCAACATCACGGGATGATACGTTTCGAGCTTGGGCACACTCACCCAGGCCAGACCTGCCAAAATACCATAAACCACCATACCACATCCAGCCACGGCCAGCCATTTTGCCAGGACAAGATCAGCACGCCGCACAGGGCGTGCAAGCAAAGGATATAACGTGCGGTTCTCAATCTCGGACGGAAACTGCCGAATCGCAAGCAAAAGCAACAATACATGCGCGCATATCGTGGCCAACCCCATCCCCATATTCAACATGAAGGTGCCCGTTGCCGGATTCTCAATACCAACAATTCGCATAACCAACACACCCAACAAAAATACCAGCATCACCATGCCGCACACATACAAATCCTGCCGACGCAAAAGCTCCAACCAGACACCACGACCGATCAGGCGTATCGCAGTCACGCGCGGAAGCATTCCCTGATTCATAATGCCCTCCTTCTGAAAGCAACCAAAGCTCCCGTGAAATATGCCAGCACATAAATCGCTGCATATCCGCTCAATGCCAGCATGACCGGCCAGGATAGAGGCGGCCAAACTTCGGCATGCACCGCTTTTTCAGATAAATCCAAAAGCGTGAGCTGCGGCAACATATATGTGAGGATCAAGAGCAGATGCCGCCCCATCGTTCCCAGAAACGCATACAGATTCACCAGCACCATGGATGATACCGCCGAAAGTGCGTACAGCAATACACAGATCGTGATGGCAGCATCCGTATGCACAAGCAAGGACAACCAAAAACCTAGCGTTGCGACCACAGCGAGCATCCATATCTGCAAATAAATGTGCTGCAGAAAGAGCCCCCAGGGCACCGCCGCTTGTATCCGCAACGAACCAAGCAGGAAAATCGCCATAAAAAGGGCAAAACAAAATAGCCCGGCCAGCAAAACCCCGAGCAATTTCCCGAATAGGAAATCAACCCGCCGCAACGGACGCGCCAGCAGCGGATAAATCGTCCGGTTTTCGATTTCACGCGGCAACTGCCGGGCCGCGAGCACAATCACCGCAAATGCCGTCGTCCAACCCATTACCTTCAGTGAAGCCTCACGATAAAATTTCGTCAGACCGCCGACACCGAAAAAATCGAGACTCAAGATCACCCCGATCAGACCGTAAGCCACAAGCACAAGAACATAAATCTCGCGGCGGCGGACGGACTCCCGTAGCACGCTGCCCGCGATCAGTCGCACCGCCCGGCCATTCATACCACGACCCCTTGCGCCTGCGCATGAATCAGTTCGATAAAAAAGGATTCCAGCCCTTTTGCACCGCTTTCGGCCTGTAACTCCGATAGCGTTGCATCACGCAAAATACGCCCCTGGTGGATCATTAACACACGATCACACAATGTTTCCACCTCTACCAGCTCGTGGGAACTAAAGAAAATGGTCTTACCATGGGCCTTCAGATCCAGCAACAACCTGCGCAAGGTGTGACGCCCCAATGGATCTAAACCAGATGTCAATTCATCAAAAATAAACACATCCGGCTCGGCAATGATCGATTGCGCAATACCCAGACGTTGTTGCATCCCTTTCGAAAACTGCTTCAACAAAACCTCTGCCTTGCCCGAAAGTCCGACAGATTCCAGCACCACAGGAATGCGCTGCCGGAGGGCGGCCTTGTCGAGACCACTCAATCCCCCGTACAGCTCCAGCAGCTCACGCGCTTTCATGAAGGGATAATACAAGGCAACTTCCGGCAAATACCCGATCCGCAAGCGACTTTCAGGCGTGCCGGCAGGTTGATCGAATACGCGTGCTTCACCAGATGATGCAAACAAAAAGCCCATCAACGTCTTGATCGTCGTCGATTTACCCGCACCATTAACGCCAATGAACCCAACGCACTCACCCGCGGAAACACGGAACGAAATACCATCAACAGCCTTGACCAATCGTCCACGCTTGCCATACGAAACGCATAAATCCGATACCGAAATCACTGGTTCTGCCATGTCTGAAGCCTCCTGCCACGATCCTCACCCAATAAGGGCCACCATCATACACAATGCGCGTACGACACGCAACACCCTACGCCCAGATTTCCCCTGCACCACAACATCCATGCTGCATACTAAAGAACACACTTGTTTATACAGATGTGTCACAAAATACACACATACACCCATTGGCAGGCCATGCGAGACGAGGACAAACAAATCATAATAGACACAAACCATTGCTAGATAGCCACTTAAAAATATATCAATCATTTACAGGCTTTTTTGGCACGATCCTCGCTATATACAAGGGCACGTACCGTTTTACTGTACAACGAGTAAATCATGAGGGTGAATATGATTCGTAATGTAGATTCTTTTGAAGCGTACCTGCGCGATATATCGGCTTTCCCGCGTATCACAATCAAACGCGAGCAGCAGCTTTCCGTCACAATTCAAACCGCGGATATCGACGAGACCTCGCGCGAAGCCGCCATACAAGAGCTTGTCGAGGCAAACCTGCGTCTCGTAATCCATTGTCTGAAAGAGTTTGACCGCCACTTGAATCGCGCCACGGCGCGCCTGTCCAATCTCGACCTGATCGCCGAGGGCAACATCGGACTCGTAAAAGCGGCTCGCTCTTACAAGGCCCAATTCGGCGACGAAACAAAACCGGTACGCTTCAGTACATACGCTTGTAAATGCATTAAAAGCCACATGATTCGGGCCATCAAAAAGTCGCGCTTCATTCATATCCCTGAACATCACTTCACGTACTGGGCCGAGATTGAGGCCGTACGCAAAGCGGCTGCCGGCAGTATTTCGGATGAAGCAATCCGCAAGCAACTCAATGTGTCTGAAGAGGCATTTACCCTCTTCAAGCACAGCGCTGAAAGCGGCATTTGCCATCTCGAGGATTTTGGCAATCGCCAGGAAGATGGCTTGCAGTGGAGCGAACACATCGCCGATGAAAAAGCCGCTACGCCATTTGAAACGATTGAACACGAAGATTTGCGCCAATATCTATTTACCGCTATCGACACATTGCCGCCTCGGACGGGCAAAATGCTCTCCATGCTCTACTTCAACGAGAACACCCCCACCCTCAAGGACTTGTCGACACTCTTCGGGGTATCCAGTGAAAGATGCCGGCAGATCTGTGCGCAAGGCATTCAAACACTGCGCAAAAAACTGCTGGAGCAACGCAATGTGATTGCAGACAACCTCGAAATCTCGATTGGCACCGCCGCCGCATAAGAAGCCATTCGCACAAAAAAAACACCCGGTTTGGCACCAAACCGGGTGTTTTGCGTACTTGCGTATCCTGCTTTTCCCTGCGAATCACCACATCTAGCACGATCCGAAGGTGGCTAGAGATGGTGTAGATCCCGCACGCATCAAAGCTGGATTTCGCCCATCCAATTGCCGTGCACATTGCAACTCTCGATCGCGGTCACCGTGCCACTCTGTACCGCCAGATGGATGGAAGCGGCCGGCTTACAAACACTGGGCGCCAGCCAAACGCGCGAAATAAACCGATAATCCAGATAAAAATCGACATACAAAATGTAGTGCTTGGGATCCATCACATGCTCGATATCCCCCACCGTAACATGCACATCCTTGCACCCTGTAAGCAACCCACAATCGGTCACATGCAAGACCGGCACATGCTTCTTGTCGCCATCCGTTAAACCGGCAGGATCTGCCGGCTTTTTGATGGCATCCGGATTTTCATGAAAAACCGTCTGCGGCGACCGGCAAACCAGACACTTTTCCGGCACCTCATTGAACTCGATATGCCCACATGTACGACACTCGTAAATCGTCATCTCTGCCTCCCGTTTCCTTGTTGTTGCACGATGGTGCAAGCTCATGATTTACCGTTACTGTAGCAGGCCTGATTCTGCTTACAATCTAAAAGCGCCAAATCCCGCTTGCCCCTGTGCCATGCTCCAGCTATGCTCCCCCCCATGAAAATTGCTTTGACGCTACAACCCGCTGTGACCCAGCAAGCCGGAATTGGCCGCTATACCCGTGAGCTGGCAGCCCACCTTTTGCCTATTCTCGATCCCGACACCCAACTACGATTGGATTTTTTCGATTTTCGGCGCAAGGCAATGGTGCCCGAAGCGCTACAAACACACAACGGTCTCCATCCCGTCCGCTGGATTCCAGGCAATGTCATCGAAAAATTATGGAATCATATATCGTTCCCGCCATACGACTGCATCCATGGCACAGCCGACCTTGTGCATTATACCAATTTCCTTGCAGCACCCCAACGAAAAGGCAAGGCCGTTGTCTCCATTCACGACCTATCCTTCATGCGCTTTCCGCAATATACCGAGGCCCGCAACCTGCGTAACCTCAAACGCGGCATCCTGCAAACCGCCAAACGCGCCGATGCAGTCATCACCATATCACGCTTTTCAGCCTCCGAAATTGCAACCTTTCTAGACATACCACCTGCAAAAATACACCCCATTCATTTGGGCATTTCCACCGCATTTAAACGTCCAGACGACGCGGAAATCCAGAAGTTCCGTTCCCGCAACGGCATCGAGCGCCCCTACCTTCTGACCGTCGGAACCCTTGAACCACGCAAAAATTTGAAATTTCTTATTCATCTCTTTGAGCACCTCAAGGACTACGATGGTGATTTACTCCTTGCGGGTGGACTCGGCTGGCACTACGAATCCATTCTGGAACAAATCCAGCAATCCCCGCGCACCAAGCAAATACGCCGAATCGGGTTCGTGCCAGACGCCGATCTACCAGCCCTGTATGCGGGCGCAGATGCCTTCCTGCTGCCCTCGTTCTACGAAGGCTTCGGCTTCCCGCCCATTGAAGCAATGGCCTGCGAAACCCCCGTTGTCGCCAGCACCGGTGGATCGCTCGCCGAAGTCCTTCAAGATGGTGCCATCCTGCATAACCACTACGAACTAGACGCCTGGGGCCAAAGCATCCTATCCGTTATCGCAGATCAACCTGCACGCCAGGAACGCATCAGACGCGGAAAAACCGTTGCCAACCAATACACCTGGCAAAAAACCGCCGCCGAAACCTTGGCCGTTTACCGGAAACTCCTCTCATGAATATCGCGATCGATGCCCGATGGATTTTTCCGAATATTTCCGGCATTGGCAATTACACCCGCCAACTCCTGCGCGTCTTTGCCCAACAACCGGGCGCACACACCTTTAAAGTTCTGTTTTACGACGCGGCAATCGCCGCACAGACGAGCAGGGAAATCGACCTGCCAAACGCACCCCATATGGAAATGGTCATGCTGCCATGGGATGTTTTCGCGCTACAGTCGCAACTGCGCCTACCACGCATGTTGCGCAACATGAATATCCAAGTCTTTCACAGCCCGAACTACATGATTCCGCTTACAGCGTTCAACCGCAAGGCAACCGGACCAATCCGCGCCGTCACCACGATTCACGACCTGATTCCCCTGCGGTTTCCCGACCATGCACCCCAATCTCGCAAATCGCGGCTTATGCCAATCTTCCGCGCCGTCTTGCGCGAAGCGGCCCGGCGATCCACCAGAATCGCGACCGTCAGTGAAGTGTCCGCAACCGACATTGCCGACCTCTTGCAGGTACCCAAAACCAAAATTGACGTGATTCATAACGGGGTATCTTCGGACTTCTCTCCGGCCACCACCCCAACGGGTGCATTCCTGTCCCGTCGCGACCAACTGGAACTGTTATATGTCGGGCGTGCCGATCCGTATAAGAACATTGAACGGCTGGTTTATGTCGTCGACGACCTGCAAAAGAAGCACGGCTGCAAGACACGCCTCACACTCGTGGGAAAACCCGACCCGCGTTACCCCGGGCTTCAGAACTGTATCGAACGATTGGGCCTACAGCAGGCCGTACGCTGGACCGGATTTGTGGCCGACAAACAGTTAATCGAGCATATCCATAACGCGGATGTAATGCTGCATGCATCGCGCTACGAGGGCTTCGGACTGCAAATCATCGAAGCAATGGCCTGCGGTATACCCGTTGTTTGCTCCAATACCGGATCCTTGCCGGAAGTCGCTGGCGATGCCGCCATGCTGGTAGACCCCGACGATACCCAAGCCTTCACGCACGCGGTCTTGCACCTGCGCGATGATGAAACCGATCGCAAGCGCCGTATCAATCTTGGCATCCGGAATGCCAAGCGCTTTTCGTGGCAAAAGACGGCCCTCGCCACGCTTAGCTGCTACGAAATGGCCGCCGCGGAGAAGCACCAATGAAACAGGCATTTTCTTCAGATCAATGGCCGCAGGCAAATGTGGCACTCTGTCATGATTGGCTCAGTGGTATGCGGGGCGGCGAACGCGTACTCGAAATTCTCTGCGCAGCCTATCCAGAAGCACCCCTCTACACCCTGCTCGCCAATCCTGCCGCCGTATCCGAAGCCATCCGCAATCGTCCCATCCACACCTCCTGGCTGCAACGCATACCCAATATCACCAGTAACTACCGCATGTTCCTACCGCTTTTCCCGGCGGCCATCCGATCGCTCAAGCCCAAGTCGGCCGACATTATCATCAGCACCAGTCATTGCGTAGCCAAAAGCATCCGCAAGCCCGCCGGCTGCCACCATCTTTGCTACTGCTTTACGCCCATGCGCTACGCCTGGACCTTTCAGGAGGAATATCTCGGCAGTGCCGCTCGCAAAGCCATCGCCACACCCTTACTTGCAGCGCTGCGACAATGGGATGCTCGCACCGCTGATCGCGTTGATACATTCATCGCCATCAGCAACCACGTCAGGCAGCGCATCGAGAATTACTATCAGCGGGAGGCTGCGGTCATCTATCCACCCGTCGATACCGAGCGCTGCACCCCGGGAACCGATGCCGGCACACAGGACTACGATTTAATTGTGTCTGCACTCGTCCCCTATAAGCGCCTGGATCTTGCCATTCATGCCTACAATCAATCCGGATATCCATTACGCATCGTCGGCATCGGTGGATCCCGCGAAAAACTCCAGACGATCGCACGCCCTAACATTATCTTCGAGGGCTGGCAACCCGATGATGTCGTGCTGGAGCGCTACCGTAACTGTCGCTTGCTCATCTTCCCCGGCGAGGAAGATTTCGGCATCGTCCCCCTCGAAGCCCAAGCCTGCGGCAAACCCGTCGTAGCCTATAATCGCGGCGGGGCCTGCGAAACCGTCCGCGCCAATCAAACCGGCATCTTCTTCGATCACCAAACACCCACCGAACTGGCCAATGCCATTAATGTCGCCGGCAAAAGAATCTGGGATCCCGCAGCTATCCGCCGCCATGCCCTCACCTTTAGCAATGCCGCCTTCATCAGCGCCATGCAAAACGCAATTCGCACCTGCCTCGACCAGCACTAGCTGGAGGCATGCCATGCGCAACGCTTTGCGCGCCCATATGCGACTGCCGACTTGACGGGCGCAAACCATAATCGTAAAGTCTGGCACGTTACACAACATTACAGCCCCGGCAAAAAAGGAGCCATCATGAAGGAAGATCATCAAATCGTAGCCATTCATGTAACCGATCGCCTATCCAAGGCACAGACCGTGCAAGCGCTCCTGACAGAATTCGGCAACCACATCAAAACACGTCTCGGCCTGCACGAATTTGAACCCGATGCAACGGGCCCCAATGGCATCCTGATTCTCGAGATGATTGGCGGTGCCTCTCCCTGCCAGCAGTTACTGGAAAAACTAAACCAGATCGCAGGCATTGAGGCCAAGCTACTCACCTTCACACACTAGCCGCAAACCAACCGCTCCCGTGGCACGGGCATCCAACCGCGCACCGAGTTGATCAGCCAGACCTGATCACTCTGCAGCAACTCCGCACGTGTTATGTGCGCCTCTTCCAGCGCGCCTGAACGGACAAGTGCGCGGCGCATCGCACCATCCAGCAATCCGCAGGCAACCGGCGGCGTGTACGTTTTGCCAGCGCGCTCGAATACAACATTGGCCAGACAGGATTCGGTCACAGCACCATCCTCATTCACGAGAATCACATCCCCGCAAGCAGGAAATTGCGCCAGGGCCTGCTCATAGGCTTGACGACACGTCGTTTTATGATACAGGAAAACATCATGCTTACGACATGTCCCTTCAGCGGCAACACCGATCGGCTTATCCGCCAAAGGCTGCAAATCCACAGACGCCACTTCCATCGCACCATCTTTCGCTAGCAACCACCGCACCCGCTGCGTTATGGCTTTGCCGGCAACCGCATCTAGCAACACGCCCAGCATCTTGTCGCCATCAAAGGCATACCCCCAATAGCGCGCCGAAGATGCCGCCCGTTCGCAATGTTCCGCCAGATACCGGAAGCCGGTATCCGGATCATAGCGCAGGGTTTCCAACAGCGCGAAAGCCGGGCGTACATGCGTCAGCACAGCCGCCTTGGTTAAACATTCATCGTACTCCTGCTGCTCAACCGAGTCCCAGACAATGCCACCACCAACGCCATACTCGGCCATGCCCGCCCGCTTATCCACCACGACCGTCCGAATCATCACAGTGAAACGCGCGTCACCATCCGGCGTACAATACCCGCCCATACCCGTATAGAAATGACGCGGACTCGTCTCCAGCGCGCGAATGATCTGCATCGTTCGAACCTTCGGTGCCCCCGTTATCGAGGCACATGGAAACAACGCACGCACAATCTCAGCAAAGGAAGCCTGCGAACGCGCTCGCACAGTCGAAACCATCTGGAACAAGGTCGGATAACGCTCTACCTCGAACAATGACTCCGGCACAACCATCCCGGACTCCGCAATGCGCCCGAGATCATTACGGATCATATCCACGATCATCACATTCTCGGAACGGTTCTTGGTGCACATTGCCAGACCATTACGAATCCGCGTATCTTCCGCCTCCGTCAAACCGCGTGGAGCGGTCCCCTTCATCGGGCGCACCCGTATTTCCGCACCCGTCTTCTCGAAAAATAACTCCGGCGAAGCAGAGCAAACCGCCCAATCACCCAAATCGCCATAAACAGCATAGCGCCCTGCTTGCGCCCGGCATAGCCGCACGAACAAGGCATAGGGATCCCCCGTAAATGCAGAACGCAACCGCAAGGTATAATTGACCTGATAGGTATCGCCTTCCTGAATCCAGGATCGAATTTTGCGAATGGCAGCCCCATAGGCAGCCCGATCCGTATCGGGCTGCCAATCCATCCGCCCCGCGTCTGCACAGGCCGCCTCCGGCAACGTAACCAAACGCTCTGCCCCCGCATAAACGCCAAACCAGGCCAGCGGAACACCATCAGGCGGATGCGTCTCCAAAGCAGCATCGCATGCCCCTGCCGCTTCATATGCCAGGAAGCCGGCTACATACTTGCCCGATGCAAGCGCCGCATCAACGGCCAACAGGACATCCCGCACATCACGGCATGCATACGCGCAAAAAACGGCCTGCGGATCACGAAACTGTAACCAATCGCCCCCGGATGCCTGCGCTAATATGGTTCCAGCTTTCAATACGGAATCTCCCGATTGCTGCACAAACAAAAAAGGGTGACACCTGCCGGGGCAAGTGTCACCCAAAATGCTGCACCAACCCGCAACGCGCCTTATTTGGCCACGAGCAGCTTCGGACGCTGTAGAAGCGTGCGCATCTCGTCCGGATTCATCGTACGTAATTGCTCTTCAGGTAAACCCAACGCCACTAAACGCTTGCGATGCGTGGCAATACGACGTGTGCGCTCACTGACACCCTTCTTGGGGCGCGAAATTGGTTTCTTGTTGAATGTACGGCCTGTTCCCATGGCTCTCTCCTGTCTTGTTCAAAAAAAGGTAAGGCGGCAATATGCCCCAGGATAAGCCGGATAGCAAGTACAAATAATGCCGAATTTCCTTTAAAAGCAATCATGAGCTTTGCTAGCCTGCTTTCGTCGATTCCACTCAGAATGATCCAATTATGAAAAATACAACCGTTACCTTTCTGGGCCCCAGCGGCACCTACTCGCACCTGGTGGCCCAAAAACGATTTGCCGGCTGCCGCATGCTGCCGCAAGATGGCATCCTGGACGTGTGCGCCTATATTGCCAGACACCCCAAGGCCTATGGCATTGTTCCCATCGAGAATTCTTCCGGGGGAACGATCAATGAGACCGTTGACGTATTGCTGGACGAAACCCAGGCGATCCATATTCACGAGGAAATTGCCCTGCATGTAAAACTGGCACTTCTGGGACACAAGGGCAAGACCATCAAAAGATTATACTCGCATTTTGTGCCCCTGGAGCATTGTGCCCCTTGGATTAACAGCAACCTTCCGGGCGTTCACAAGCAGGAATGCGACAGCACGGCGGCAGCAGCGGCCCGGACGGCAGCCGACCCCGATGGCGCAGCACTCTGCTCCCGGTTCCTCGCCAAACGTTTCAACCTTGAACTGCTCGAATTTCCGGTCGAATCCAGCACACCGAATGTCACCACATTCATCGTGATCGCCCACCGCCCCGCACGGTTACCACGTATACGCAAGACGACATTGGCCCTATGCCTTCCTAACACCCCGGGCAGCCTGTACCGGTTCCTGGGCACCCTGCAGACCGAAAACATCAACCTGTCGCGCTTGGTATCCCGGCCCATTCGCGGCCGACGCCAGGAATACGCCTTTTTAGTGGATTTGGATGCCGATGCCGAAAGCACGCCGGTCAAACGCGCACTGCAGGCCGCGAGCATCGAGGCAACCAGCCTGCGCATCTGCGGCAGCTTTCCCAGCCACCGCACGTACCAGTCTTAAGCTAAGAATCCTTGGACTTTTCCGGCTTCGATGATTTTTCGGACTTTTTCGCACTGTCCTTTGGCGCACTGGAAGCCGCACTCTTGTCCTTCTTCGCAGCATCGTGATAATCCTTGCTGCGATAATCGGTCTGATAAAATCCACTGCCCTTGAAGATGATGCCCGCACCACTACCCAGCACACGACGAATCTTGCAACGACACTTTGGACAGCGTTTCAGCGGCTCATCTTTCATACTCTGGAAAGCCTCGAAACGATGATCACACTTGGTACACTCATATTCATAGGTCGGCATGCAACACCTCAACATTCTTATTTCATAAAAGTGCAGGAAAAATACGCATGCAAACCACAAAAGTCAACTCACACAACCAACCAGAACGGCATTCAGTCCCACGAGCCGTGTTCACACGGCTACCGCCAGCTGCTGTAATGCCGCCGTTGGACGCAGCACCTTCCCTTGCGGACTCATGCACACATGATGCGTGTACCCCGTCATCAAGCGCGTATCTTCACGATACACTTCGTACTGAATCCGAAGCCTGACACCATCAAACGGGAGACACGCGGAGCAAACGGTTATGAGATCATCATATTTTGCCGGTAGATGATATTCGCAATGTGCCTCGACGACCGGCAACATCACCCCATCCTGCTCCATCTGGGTATACGGCATCCCCGCTTCCCGCAACAGGGCATTGCGTGCCATCTCGAAATAAACCAGATAATTGGCATAATAGACCACCCCCATTTGATCTACATCAGCATACGGGACCCGCACATCACATCGGTATACCTTCGCCATATCAACAAACCACCTTGTCGATACCTGCCCGGATTTCCCTGACAAGCTCCGCGAGCCGCCCCGCGCGCGCGGCCGCAATCAACGCACTGCCGACAACGACCGCATCCGCTGAGGCGGCAACGGCTGCCGCCTGCTCGCCATTACTGACGCCAAAACCTACCGCCACAGGCAATTCGGTCACCGAACGCAACGCAACCAAACGCTCCGCCAGATCACCACGAACAGACTGACGCGCCCCCGTCACCCCCGTAACCATGATATAATATACAAAGCCACCGGCATCCGACAGAATCATGCGTAACCGATCCAGCCCCGTGGTAGGTGCTGCCAACGGAATGCGATGCAAACCATACTGCTGCAAGTACCCGGCCATCTCACCGCACTCTTCATAGGGCAAATCCACCACGAGAACCCCATCGACTCCCGCCTCGGCCGCATGCTTGGCCAGACGCTCATACCCGTAACGAAAGAACAGATTCACATAACCAAACAAGACAATCGGCTGATCGTAGTCCGCCCGCAGCCGACGCACGAGATCCAGCACATGCTCCAGATTCATCCCATGCTCCAGTGCCCGTAGCGATGCCGCCTGAATCACCGGACCATCCGCGGTCGGGTCCGAAAAGGGCACCCCAAGCTCCAGGATATCAACCCCGTTGTCTAATGCCGCCCGAATATCCGCCTCCGACTGCGCCCGATCCGGATCTCCGGCTGTCAAAAAAGCCACAAAACCCTTGCGTCCAGCCGCACGCAAGGCTTTCATTTTGCTGTCAATGCGATTCATGCCGCTCCTTCATGATACGTAAAACCGTTTCCATGTCCTTATCGCCCCGACCGGATAGATTGATCACGATCGACTTGTCCGAACCATAATCCTTGGCAAGCTTCTGCGCTTCCGCCACGGCATGCGAACTTTCCAACGCGGGTATAATCCCTTCGAGACGCGTCACCGCGAAAAATGCATCCAAGGCCTCTGCATCCGTCACCGCATGATAGGCGACACGCCCGGTCTGGGCCCAATGAGCATGCTCGGGCCCTACACCAGGATAATCCAAACCCGCACTCACAGAATGTGCATTCTGGATCTGCCCCTCGTCACTCTGCAGCACATACGATTTGCTGCCATGCAGAATCCCGATCTGCCCGCCGGAAATACTGGCCGCATGCTTGCCCGTGGCAACACCATAACCAGCCGCCTCCACTCCAATCAGCGCAACATCCGCGTCATGCTCAAAAGCAGCGAACATACCCGCTGCATTGCTGCCCCCGCCCACACAGGCCAGTACCGCATCTGGTAATTTCCCGCCACTAAGCGCGATAAACTGACGCCGCGACTCTTCACCAACCATGCGCTGAAAATCACGCACCATCGTCGGATAAGGATGCGGCCCGGCCGCCGATCCAATCACATAAAACGTATCCGCTACCTCGGCAACCCATGCCCGCAAGGCCTCACTCATGGCATCCTTGAGCGTTCGTGTGCCACTCTCAACCGCGTGAATCTGCGCCCCCAGCAGCTCCATTCGCTTCACATTCGGTGCTTGTCGCACAATATCCTCGGCCCCCATATACACCTTGCACTCCATACCAAAAAGCGCCGCAGCAGTGGCCGTTGCCACCCCATGCTGACCCGCCCCCGTCTCCGCCATGAGCTTACGGCACCCCATACGCTTGGCCAGCAAAGCTTGACCGATCGTGTTGTTGATCTTGTGCGCCCCCGTATGATTCAAATCCTCGCGCTTCAGATAGATCTTCGCCCCACCCCAAGCCTCGGTCAACCGCTTCGCAAAATACAGCGGCGAAGGACGACCCACATAATGCTCCAGCAAATCGGCAAACTCCGCCTGAAAAACCGGATCTTTCGATGCCTCGCTGTACGCTTGCTCGATTTCCTTGAGTATGGGCATCAACGTCTCTGCCACATAACGCCCGCCAAATACACCAAAATGGCCATCCTGAATTACGCTCATACATTACCCTCAATCAGAAGCAGCAGACTGAACCGGCCGTCTGTTCCTATATATTAACACATAACCTACTGCATCAATCAGGTTCCCGCAACCATTCCTTACGCGGCAACCATCCTTGCTTTCGCAATGAAAGATCGCACCAAGGCAGGATCCTTTTTGCCGGGCACCATTTCAACGCCACTGGACACATCAACACCAAGCGGGCGCACAGCGCGAATCGCCTTCGCAACCATATCCGGCTTCAAACCACCCGCCAGCATAACGGGGTATACCGCTGCTAAAGCGGCGGCCACTTCCCAGTCCGCATGTACCCCCGTTCCCCCATGCTGCCCCGGTACCGCGGCATCCACCACATAGCGCGCCGCCGGCCAATCCTGCGGCTCCGGCACACTGTGCAAAGCCGAAGCCGCTACCGCCCGCCACAAAGGATACGGAAATGTCACAAAATCATCGTACGCCACCGCACCATGCACCTGCACCACATCGGCACCACTGCTCTCAATCGCCGCCAGCGCCTCGTCATAAGAAGGATTCACCATCACCGCCACCATCCGAACCGCGCCGCCCAGCCCCTCTCGGATACGCGCCATATCCGCAATGCGAATACCCCGCGGCGACCCCGCATACAGCACAAACCCCAGATAATCCGCGCCTGCATCCACGGCACAACGCGCATCATCCAAATTCGTTAACCCACAAATCTTGACATCCATGGCCGATAACCTAACCGATACCGCCTTTCCCCGCAACCGCCAATCGAAACCGCATCATCGGGGTTCTCGGCCTGCTCACGAAACCATTCGCACGCCGTCCCCGTCCTGCTGGCCGTGTTCACACGGCTCCCCGCGGCCATACCTCAACTTTCGCGCTTGGGTTATGCATCCCCTGCCATTACAATGCCCCCCAAAAGGAGAACCACCATGGATAACCGCCAACGCGAAAAAGCCTCTTCAGCCATCACCTTGTCAGATATGGAAATCTTTATCTTTCCGGAACTCATGTTCAGCCTCGTGCTGGCCAATATCATGTCCCCCCGGATCTGGAAATGGCGCGCAGACCCTTGGTTCGACGGCATCGAGAAGATGAAACCCTACAAGCGTATCACACGCCTCAAGCAATTCATCATGGACCACTACGACTTCAACCTGGATCTCGACACCTGGGGCCTCACCAACGCCGAAACCGAATTGGCGCGTTTCAGCGACTTCATCGATCGCGATACCCTTAGCCAATCCAATGCCCTCTTCGGCTACGAGGGCGACAAATACTACTTCGACATCGATATCCGCACCCACTTCGGACTCGATAAATACGAAGGCCATATCATTCCCTACTGGAAAACGGAAACCGTCGAAGCCATGGATGCCTTCTGCCACCGCCCCGGATACCACGCCGGCGCAGGCGAATGCGTATCACTGGCCGCGCTCTATGCCGCCGCCCTGTTTCTGATCGCAGAAATCCCCCTCGCCGATATTTTTCTGCTCGCGACACCATTGCACTCCCAGAACTTTGTCCTGGTAAATGATGGCATTCTCACCAACAACCGCCGCCTAGTCACCAAGAATATGTGGTTCAACGGCACCGCTCTCTCCGCCCAGGCACGCCGCGCACTCGAAAACGAACGCGTGACAATTGTCTCCCATGTGTCCGGCACCATCCATGCCATCTACGAAGAGGCCTCGATCGACCTGACGGCCTATGAACACTTTGCCAAAGAAATACGCGCATTCCTGCATACGCCCCTGAACAAGGAGATTCTTGGCAATTTCATCCGCCAAGCACCCCAAGACCAGAAATGCTTCCAGCTGCGCAGCGCGCACTGCGGCAGCCCATGCTATATTCCGCTCGAAAAAGCCTTCGCCTACGAAAACGGAAGCTCTTACAAAGTCACCGACAATACGCGCCCCAAACTCTTGCGTGAAATCGAACGCGAGGAATTCGAATGCACCCCCATCGCGAAACGAATCGTGCTCAACGATCTCGAAACGTTCATAGCCGAAAAAAATATTGATCTCGACAATGCCGGAGATATCAGCCTACTGGAAAAACAATTCGATTGCGATTGCCTCGATGCCCGTCTCGCTCTTAAAGCACTCATCCGCTTTTGCAACGTGCAACCACGATTACCGGAAGCCGCCACCAAAACCATCCGGCGCCCGCAGGCAGAAATCCAAATCACGCCACAAATGAGCCGCGAAGCGATTGTTGCACACCTACAGGCCGTGCGCACCCAAAACACCACGGTAGATCTCGCCTTTTATGCCTATCGCGATCTGGCCACCATCGAACCCGCCCCATTCTTGAAAGCCTGTTTCGAGCGCAACCCCGTCTGCCTTGCCGCAACCACCGCGCAACCAACCGAAGCATTATTCGGGCTTGTCGATGCGCTCGCCTCGGAATCCATCTATGATGGAAGTACACGCCTGTCGCAGCCCGATGAGGCCTGGAACTTCCAACGCGGTGATGGCCTGGAAAAAGCCTTGCTCCTCGCCAACCTGCTGCACAACCGCACCCAATGCCCGCTAACGATCGAAATCGAAACAGATACCGTCACACTGCAAGCCGCAAACGAAACCTACCGCTTCACCACCACCAAAGAACTGCCCGGCCACACCTGGCATTACCCATTCACATAGACAGCCACCGGCTCGAAATAGCGCTCGCCCCAATACAGCGCATTGCGCAAAACCGGAATTTCATTCGAGATCCGCGAACAGAGCTTCCTGGCCTGCTCGCGGTAAATACGTAGACTGCGATCCACATCCTCCCCCATCTCGTGTCCGGCAAACAAATGATCCTCGCGCCGCCCGAAATCCAGATTGGGCTGGTAGGCTGGGGTATCGATCGAAAATCCGAGACAATACCCGCTTAGAAGCAGACAACCGCCCTGCTCACGCGGCTGTCGGCCACACCCATCCAGGTACCACGTCGGCGAATCGCTCAACGCATCAAACCGCAACAATTCCAGCAACCGTCGTTCCTTGGCA
>JBLRXB010000002.1:0-38426 GCA_047920915.1 Kiritimatiellia bacterium | reverse complement strand
CGATAAGTTGTAGGCACCCGAAAAGTAAAGCAGCGTTTGGTATACTTGAGAATTTCGGTGGCCAGACCCTGGGCGCAAAAGACCTTGGGGGAATGTGCAAGGAATCGAGGTCAGGCTTCTTGCGGGCTGCGGCGGCGACTGGGGTAGCGGGGAGCGGCGGCGGTCATATCTTTGAGGGGTTGCGGGGAGACGTGTACGAAGACGGTGTTTTCTCCCAGGATTTGCTCGATGCTTTTTATGAGGGAGGCATCGGGCAGGACGCGAAATTCCACATCGGCATTGACGACGACTTTGTTTCCGTCCGGGAAGAGCAGGCATAACGAAACGGGGACCGTTCCCGGATGGAGTTTGATTACTTCCTTTAGTTTGGCGAGGTGCTGGTCGATCTGGGGGGTTGTGATGTGGATGCTGACAGATTGCGCGAAATGCATCGGGGCGTCTTGGAGCAGGTAAATTTCCTTGGCGATCAAATTCGTACTGTTGTCCTTGACCGTAGCGCTGCCGCAGACGAGTAGAATGGCATCCTGTTGGAGCACGGGGGCGTAGCGCGTATATGTCGAGGGCCAAACAACGACTTCGATGGTTCCATTGAGATCCTCCAGTTGGACGATCGCCATGGTTTCCTTGTTTTTGGTTGTGCGTTTGACGACGGTCGATGCGAGGCCGCCAATCCGTACATGGGTGCCATTTTCGATATCGGCCAGATTGGAAAGGGAAGCGGTCTCATAGAGTTTGAGCAAGTATTCACAGTGTGACAGGGGGTGTCCGCTCATGTAGACGCCGAGCAATTCGCGTTCTGCCGCCAGTAGGACATTTTCGTGCCAGGGGGGGCAATCCGGGATTTCGGCGATTTCCGTTGTGCCCGATCCCGGGCCGGTATCCAGTAAATCGAAGAGACTGCTTTGTCCGGCGGCGCGGTCGGCTTGTGAAGCGGCTGACCGTGCAACGGCAAAATCGAGGGCGTGGAATGTGCGTGCGCGATGCATATTGTCGAGATCCAGTGCGCCACAGCGGGCGAGACTTTCCATGACCTTTTTGTTGACTGCGGTGGTGTCGATGCGTGTACAGAAGTCGAGTAGACTGGTGAAGGGGCCGTTCTGCTGGCGTTCGCGGATAATCGTGGCGGCGGCGCCTTCGCCGACATTCTTGATGCATGCCAGGCCATAGCGAATGCCTTGTCCTTCGGGCATGAAACGGATGCCGCTGTGGTTGACATGCGGCGGGAGCACTTGCATGCCCATATCGGATGCTTCCCGGATAAAGCCGGGCATTTTGTCGAAATTGCCAATTTCCGATGAGATCAGGGCGCACATGAATTCTGCCGGATAGTTGGCTTTCAGGTAGGCGGTCTGATAGCAGACAATCGCATAGCCGGCACTGTGGGCCTTGTTGAAGCCGTAGCCAGCAAACTGGGCGATATTATCGAAGATCCGTTTTGCCTGCTCGGGTGGCATATTGTTAACGGTTTTGCAGCCCTTGGTGAATTTTGTGCGTTGATCTTCCATTTCCTTGGGCTTTTTCTTGCCCATGGCGCGACGGAGGATGTCGGCTTCGCCAAGTGAATAGCCTGCCAACACGTTGGCCGCTTTCTGAACCTGCTCCTGATAGACCATCACGCCGTAGGTATCCTTGAGGATGGGTTCGAGCAAGGGGTGATCGTACGCAATGGCTTTCTCGCCGGTTTTGCGATCAATATAGGCTGGCAGCATGTTCATTGGCCCCGGGCGATACAGCGCAATAACGGCAATGATTTCCTCGATGTTGCTGATGCCGATGCGGCGAATGAGATCGCGCATACCACCGCTTTCGAGCTGGAAGATACCGACGGTATCGGCGCGACTTAATAGCTCGTAGGTCTTGGGATCATCGTCGGGTATCTTTTTGAAATCGATTGCAACATTATGAATGGTTTCAATAAGATCGATGGCCTCTTGAATAACGGTGAGGGTCTTGAGTCCGAGGAAGTCCATCTTGAGCAACCCGATTTCTTCCACGGGTTCCTTGGCGAACTGGGTAACGGGCTGTTTGTCTTTATCAATGGCGAGCGGGCAGATATCGATCAGGGGTTTTTCGCCGATGACGACACCGGCCGCATGTGTGCCGGGATTGCGGTAGAGCCCCTCAAGCACGCGGGCATGTTTCAGGATGGCCTTGAGCTGCTCGTCGTTTGTGGAGGTTTGCTTGAACTCCGGGTTACTCTCGAGGGCCTTTGCAATGGTGATCTTGGGGTCATCCGGGATCATTTTGGCGAATTCGTCGCATTTGCCGAATGGAATTTCAAGAACACGTCCGACATCGCGAATCACGGATTTAGCGCCCAGAGAGCCAAATGTAATAATTTGGGCGACGTGGTCGGATCCGTATTTCTCTTTTACATATCGGATGACCTCATCGCGTCGGGCCTGGCAGAAATCGATATCGAAGTCAGGCGGGGATACGCGTTCCGGGTTGAGGAATCGTTCAAAGATCAAGTTATAGCGCAGGGGGTCAATGCTGATGATCCCGAGTGTATATGCGACGATACTGCCGCCGCCGGAGCCACGACCTGGGCCGACGGGAATGCGGTTTTCGTGTGCAAAGCGGATAAAATCCCAGACGACGAGGAAATAATTAATAAATTTGGTGCGGTCGATAATGCTGACTTCCATGTTGAAGCGTTGCATGATTTCGCGTTCACGTTCACTGGCCGGGTGCAAGGGGTCGGCGATGCCGTAGAGTTCCTGCAAGCCCTTGTGGCCGAGTTGGATCAGGTATTCGGTTTGTGTGGTGCCGGCGGGTACATCGTACGTGGGAAAATGCTGTGTCCCGAATTCCATTTCGACAAAGCAACGATCGGCTATTTCCGCGGTACGTGCAACGGCATCCGGCATTTCCCGGAACAGGGCATACATTTCATCGGCGGAGCGGAAGTAAAACTGATCGCTGTTGTAGCGCATACGATTGGGGTCGCTCAGGGTTGTGCCCGTTTGCAGGCAGAGCATAACCTCATGTGCAGCGGCATCGGAACGATCGATGTAATGGACATCGTTGGTTGCCACAAGAGGGATTCCGGTCCGCTTTGATATTTCAACCATGTGACGGTTGGCTTTACGTTGATCGATCAGACCATGATCCATGATTTCGATGAAAAAATTCTCTTTGCCAAGGATATCGGCATAGCGGTTGGCGGCGACTTCGGCCACATCCAGGTTCTCGTCAACCAAGGCCGATGCGACCTCGCCCTTGAGGCAAGCCGAAAGGCCAATGAGTCCTTCGGCATGTTTGGCCAGGAGTTCATGATCGATACGGGGTTTATAATAAAAGCCCTCGAGATGCGCTTTCGATACCAGATAGGAAAGGTTGCGGTAGCCAACATTGTTCCGGGCGAGCAGGGTTAGGTGGTGGGTGGTGTGCTTTGCGGAGGGATCGCGATTGGTGTGCGAACCGGTTGTGATGTACATTTCGCACCCGATAATGGGGCGGATTCCTTTGGCTTGGGCCATCTTGTAGAATTCCACGGTTCCGTACATGACGCCATGGTCGGTCATGGCAACTGCGGGCATTTCGTATTCGATGCACTTGTCCATGAGCGGCTCGATACGGCAGGCACCGTCGAGAATGCTGTATGCGGTATGCAGATGAAGATGTACGAATGGATCAGGCATGCCAGGCATCCTACTGGCATACTGCGCGTGGGAAAAGGCAAAACCGAACGAATTTGCAACAAGGATTGTTTTTAATGTGCAACAGCTTGCATGGCAGCTCTTTGTAGACGTATGGATCGTGGGGCGTCAGTTAAAGAGCGTTTGGGTCGCGTCCTGTGGCGGGCAACCGAAAGCGTTATGGAAACTTTTTTGCGTTGTCGTTTCGGGTCCTGGTTTTCTGTACCTGTTAAAAACGGGTAAATAGCACTACCGCCGTTGCAGCGTAGGTAAAAATCGTCAGGAGTAGTGCGATATCCGAAAGCAGTAGTTGTTCGGGGCGATCGCCTTTGTTTTCGCGGTATAGCAGGTCGAGGTAGCGAAAGATGCCAAACATGACGATGGGAATCGTAAACGCCAGCCGGGCAGACCCGAATTTTTCGATAGTATCCGGCCAGAGGGTATAGATGGCATACACAACGGTGGTTGCGCCAGCCACGATGCTGATCAGTTGATCGGTCAGCATCAGGTCATATTTTTGGAGACTGATACGTTGGCGGGCACCCGCACTGGCCTCGATACTGGCCTTTTCGTGGCGCCGTTTGCAGAGTGCGAGAAAAAGCGCGAGCAGGAACGTGCATACGAGCAGCCATGGGGAAATGGGAATCGCCAGGAGTTCGGCGCCAGCCACGGCGCGCAGGACAAATCCGGAGGCGATGACAAAAACGTCCAGAAGTGCCACCTTCTTCAGTAGTCCGGTATACACGATTTGCAGCCCTAGATATACGAGCAGAACAAGGGTGAAGGGCATCGATAGCAGTGCAGAAAGTGGCAGTGCCAGTAGTAGCAGGGTGATTGCCGCTGTAGCCGCCAGCTTGATCGATAGTTTTCCTGCGGCAATGGGCCGATGTCGTTTGGTGGGGTGCAGGCGATCCTGCTTTCGATCCAGAATATCGTTCCAAAGGTAGACGGCGCTGGTGCACATGGAAAAAAGCATAAAGGCTGGAAATACCCGCAAGCCGTCTGCCCAAGTGACATGCAGGGATTTATCGCCATAGCCAAATATAAAGGCGGCAAAGAGGATGCCGTTTTTGATCCATTGTGCGGGTCGTGCAGCCTGTAGTAGGGCCGCCAGGTCGGCACGCGTTGTCGTGTTTTGCCGCTTGGTGTTGCTCATGCCGTCTCATTTCTGGGGGGGTAGCGATGAAAGTGATTGCGCAGGGCTAGTTTCCATACGATCCAGAGAGCCTCTTTGAAAATCTTGCTACTCATTTTGGAGTACCCCGTGATTCGATCTTCAAACGTAATGGGAATTTCCTTGAGCCTGAACCGGTGCATCCAGGCGGCGTGTGTCATCTCCACTTGAAAGGAATATCCGTTGGAGATGATGCGATCGAAGGGAATGGTTTCGAGCACGCTTCTGCGGAAGCATTTAAAGCCGCCGGTGGGGTCTGTTACCGGCATCCCGGTAATGATGCGGACATAGGTTGCGGCCCCTTTGCTTAGTATCAGTCGACTTAGGGGCCAATTGGTGATGCGGATGCCATTGCAATAGCGCGAGCCGAGAACAAGGTCAGCTTCTTTTGCGGCCGCCAGAAAGCGGGGCAATTCCGCCGGGTTGTGCGAGAAGTCGGCATCCATCTCGAAGATAAAGGCGTAGTCGCGTTCCAGTGCCCACTTGAAGCCCGCGATGTAAGCCCGGCCTAAGCCGCTTTTTCCGGGACGGTGCATGACGTTTACGTATGGATGCGTGTTCTGCATGGCATCGAGTAGTTCGCCGGTGCCATCAGGGGAGTTGTCGTCGACAAAGAGAATATGCGCTTCGGGAACATGCAGATGCACGGCTTCGGCGATAGATTGCACATTATCGCGCTCATCGTAGGTCGGGATAATTACGAGCACTTTTTCATCAGGCATGATTGCGTTACTCCTTCGGCGCATTCGATATCAGGTTCGTGTGCATTTGATCGCGCAGATAGCTGCCGTATGCGCTTTTGCCGAGTTTGTCCGCTAGCTGGAGATAGGCGTCATCGGTAATCCAGCCACGCCGCCAGGCAATTTCCTCGGGACAGGAAATCTTCAAACCTTGTCGTTTTTCGATGGTCGCGACGAATGCGCTGGCCTCCAGCAGAGAATCATTTGTGCCGGTATCGAGCCATGCCATACCACGGCCCAGCACAGACACCGCAAGCTTGCCGGCTGCAAGGTACTGCTGGTTTATCGTGGTGATCTCCAGTTCCCCGCGTGCCGATGGCTTGACCGTTTTGGCGATTTTGACCACATCGTTGTCGTAGAAGTAGAGGCCAGTCACGGCATAGCGCGAGCGCGGTTTTGCCGGTTTTTCCTCGATGCTGGTTGCGTGGCCGGTGCCGTCGAATGCCACGACGCCATAGCGTTCGGGGTCTGAGACGGGGTAGGCGAAGACGGTGGCACCTTCTGTCTGGTGGGCCGCCGAAGTAAGTTGCGTGATAAGGCTATTGCCGTAGAAGATATTGTCCCCGAGGATGAGCGTCGCGCAATCGTCCCCGATAAAGGATTCGCCGATGATGAAAGCCTGAGCCAAGCCATCGGGGGCTGGTTGCACGGCATATTGGAGGGAAAGTCCCCATTGGGATCCATCCCCTAGCAAGGTTTGGAACATGGGGGTGTCCTGGGGGGTGCTGATGATCAGGATTTCGCGAATGCCCGCCATCATGAGGGTGCTGAGCGGGTAGTAGATCATGGGTTTATCATAGATGGGTAATAATTGCTTGCTGATCACCGTGGTGACGGGATGCAGTCGTGTTCCTGCGCCACCTGCCAGAATGATCCCTTTGCGCTTGCTCATGATTTACCTCCCAATCTCTCTCCCGCGTATTTTTGTTCGCGTATAGGGCGCCACCACCAGTCGTTCATCAGATACCATTCGACGGTGGCATCCATGCCGGTTTCGAAGGTGTGGGCAGGTTCCCATCCCAGTTGATTTTTGATTTTTCCGGCGTCAATGGCATAGCGCTGGTCGTGACCGGGGCGATCCGTAACAAAGGTAATCAGTTCGCGGTAGGATTGGCCAGAGGAGCGCGGATGTTTGGCATCGAGCAGATCGCAGATGGTGTGCACGACCTCGAGATTGGTCCGTTCACAATTTCCGCCGACGTTGTACTTTTCGCCGGGGGTTCCCTGGCAGAGTACGCGGTACAAGGCTGTGGCATGATCCTCCACAAACAACCAGTCGCGCACATTGTCACCCTTGCCGTAAACGGGTAATGGTTTTTCGTGCAACGCATTCAGCAGCACGAGGGGGATAAGTTTTTCGGGGAAGTGGTAGGGGCCGTAATTATTGGAGCAATTGGTCATGAGAACGGGTAAGCCGTAGGTATGCCACCAAGCCTGGACAAAGTGATCCGAGGCCGCTTTGCTAGCGGAGTAGGGTGAGCGTGGTGCATAGGGGGTATCTTCATGGAAAAACCCGGTTGGACCGAGGGAACCGTAGACTTCATCCGTGGAAATATGGAGAAATCGGAATTGTTGCTGTTTTTCTGGCACCAGCGTTTTGCGGTAGATCGTCGCGGCCTGCAACAAGTTGAAGGTGCCGACGACGTTGGTCTGGACAAAAGCGGCCGGTCCATCGATCGATCGATCGACGTGGGATTCGGCCGCCAGATGCATGATGGCATCAGGTTTTTCTTGCATGATGATGCGCTCGACGGCGGTGGTGTCGGCAATATCGGCTTGGATAAAGCGGTAGCGTTGATTGGATTCAACTTCTTGAAGCGAGCTGAGATTGCCGGCATAGGTCAGAGCATCCAGATTCAACACCTGATGATCAGTATGTTTGATCAGATACCGGATGAGGGCAGATCCAATGAATCCGGCACCTCCAGTAATAAGAATACGAGATTTATTTTGCATGGCGGCAATATGCGAAAAACTTTGCATAGCGTCAAATAGAACTAGTTGTGCGGCCGGCAGTTTATTATTTTGCAGAAAGGAAATCCTGTATGCGCTGCATCACGAATGTGACGCATTCGGGGATCGAGAGGGTGCCCGCTGGTATATTGATATCTGGTTTTGCTGGGGCTTCAAAGGGTGCTTGAATACCGGTGAAGTTGGTGATTTCGCCGCGCCGCGCCTTGGCATAGAGGGCCTTGGGGTCGCGTTGCTCGCAGATTTCCAGCGGGGTGTTGACATATACTTCGCGAAAGCGATCCCGTGTTTCTTCGCGAGCGGTATTTACGATTTGCCGTGCGGCGGCCCGGTCTTCGGCATATGGGGAGATGAAAGCCGTAATCGTGATGATTCCGGCATCGGCGAGTAAAGCGGCTACATGGGCGATTCGGCGGATATTCTCGCGTCGACCGGATGGGCTGAAATCGAGGTCAGCGTTGAGGCCATGGCGGACGTTGTCGCCATCGAGCACAAAAGCGGCATGTCCTTGTTGCATAAGCGTCGACTCTAATTCGACCGCCAAGGTTGATTTGCCGGATCCGCTCAAACCGGTCATCCATAGCACGCACCCTTTTTGCTGCATGATGCTAGCGCGATCATGCATGGATACACGATTGGGGTGCCATTTGATATTTTCAGGTGTTAGTGGCTTTTGCATGTAAAAATCACTTTATTATCAGGGTTCAATCTTCGGTAGCCGTGCCGCGCTGGTCATGCGCGGCAAAATCCTGGATGGTTTGCTGGTAAGCGATGGGGTTTCCAATATCGAATCGTTTACCCTGGATCCGGCAGGCTTGGAAGCCTTCCTCTTGCCGCAATCGATCGAGGCATGAGGTAAGTTGGAATTCACCGCGTTCGCGCATGTTCCGCTGGATGTTATCCTCGAGCAGGGTAAAGATGCGCGGATTCAAGATGTATTGTCCAAACACGGTTAAAAAGGAGTCTTCTGGAATTTCTTCCACCGCGAGGTGTTCCCGTGCATAACTTGCAGTGGGTTTTTCCGCAAACTCACTGATGTTGAGAATCTGGTTATGTTTTTTCCAGGCACCTGTTACGCAACCGAAGTGGTGCACCTGATCGGCTGGGGTTTCTTCCACTGCCACGACGCTGAGGCCGCTTTCCTCATAGACGTCCATGAGCTGCCGGGCGCACGATTTGTCGGTTGGGCTGGTGTAGAGATGATCGCCGAGCAGGAGCATAAAGGGTTCGTTCTGGACCCAGTTGCGTGCGCAGTAGACGGCATGTCCGAATCCTTCCTGCGAATCCTGTGAGAGGAAAGTGATGCGATTGCCTACCTCCATGAGGTAGCGGCAATAATCCTGGTTTTCGCGGCTCAGTTTGTTGAAATTCTCGATGGGCGGTGGGGAACAGAAGATTTCCTCGAACAATTCGCGATCCTGGGATTGCACAATGATGCAGACTTCCTCGATGCCGGCGCTCAGGGCTTCCTCGACAATGGCCAGAATGACCGGTTTGGCGCGGCCGTCGCCGTCGATGATCGGGAAGAGTTCTTTTTTGAGGGCTTTTGTGGCGGGGAATAAGCGTGTGCCGAATCCGGCTGCGGGGATAACCGCTTTACGGACTTTACGTCCCGAGTGAATAATCAGATCGAGGCATGACATTCCCAGATCGCGTTCGATGATGTCGATGGCGGCGAGCTGGGCGTTGCGATCGCGGGCGAGTAGTTGTGCGGTTCCGTCGCCTTGTGAGCCGACCCCCTTGCCTCCGTAGAGCAAGGGTTTTAGCGGTTCGTGCTGGAGTAGGCGATGCAGCACAGGAGCTGTGAGCTGGCTCGGACAGGCGGGCTTCATGGCTTGGTCGAAGGCGGCCTGGGCTTCATTCATCAGGCTTCCCAGCGTGGCCGCATCACCATGGCGCAAGGCTGATATGGCCCGCTTGACGATATCGCGATTGGTGGGGCCGAGGTACTTTTGTACGCCGCGTTGAATGTCGTCGTCGGCGAAAGGGTAGCAATGATTCAAGCGGTTTAAGATTTCCTTGGTGTCCTTACTGGCTTTAAGATCTACGATAATGTAGTGCAAACTTTGTGGTACCGAGAGTTCCTGCACATCCAGCCGGTCGCCATCGTATGTCATGAGGATGGGTCGGTTTCCATAGGCACACCCCTGGTCCATGCGTCCGCACCGCGATGGTGTGGTGATTTCGCCCAGGTAGGCTAGTTCCATCTCCCCGCGCACGGTCAGTTTCAGGTCGTACACGCGGTTAAAAGCTCGCGCCGTGAGGACACACACGGCAGCACTACTGGAGAGGCCTTTCTTGAGCGGCAAGTCCATTTTGGTGTTGGTGATTTCGATGCCGCGCACGCGGTAGTTGGTTAACACCTGATAGGCGACGCCAGCGGCGTAGCTGATAAAGCCGCCGCCTTCGGCTGCCTCCAGCAGGGCCGTGCTATCCATTGGCAGATCATAGGTTTCCAGGTTGCCGGCATGGTTCAGGGCATGGAAAATAAAGCGGGAGGGGTGTTGCTTGACGTCGGCATAAATACCTTGGTTGGTGCCCGTGATGATTGTATAGCCTTTTTCAATGTCGGCATTGATACGGCGATAGCCGCCCGCCCAGTCGCTGTGTTCGCCAAAGAGGCAGATTCTGCCGGGTACGAATATGTTCATGATGCTTCCTGGATATGTGTCTGCTAGCAGTTATGATAGGAACGGTACCACTCCACAAAACGGGGAATGCCTTGAGAAATGGGGGTCGTAGGTGCGAAGCCGAGTTTCGACTCGATACGTGTGATATCGGCATAGGTAGCTGGAACGTCTCCCGGTTGCATGGGTAGCATTTCCATCTGGGGGGTAACGCCGAGCGATTGAGACAGCAGATCGATCATATCTAGCAGGTTTTCGCTGCGGTGATTGCCGATATTGAGGATTTCGTACGGGTCCAGGTTCTGTTCCTGCAAGAGGCTCCGTTCGACGCCCGTGATGATATCATCAACATAGGTAAAGTCGCGCTGCATCTTGCCGTGATTAAAGACTTGGATCGGGCGTCCTTCGAGCATGGCCTTGGTGAATAGCCACATGGCCATATCGGGTCGGCCCCATGGTCCGTAGACGGTAAAGAAGCGAAGGCCGATGGTCTGGAATCCGTAGAGATGGGTATAGCAGTGGGCCATTAACTCATTGGCCTTTTTGGTTGCTGCATAGAGGCTGACAGGTGCATCAACGGCATCTGATTCGCTAAAGGGTAGTTTTGTGTTTCCACCATAGACGCTGGAGCTAGATGCATAGACGAGGCGCGTTATCTTTGCGTGGCGACAGCACTCGAGAATATTGAGAAATCCTTGGAGATTACTTTCCTGATAGACATGCGGATGGGTCAGGGAGTAGCGCACACCCGCCTGGGCGGCCAGATTGCAGACCCTGTCAATGCTGTGTTCGGCGAAACACGTATCCAGAGCGGCGCGATCGCACAAATCGATGCGCATGCCGGTGTACCCGGCGCGTGTTTCGAGTGTGCGATGACGATTTTCCTTGAGGGAGACATCATAATAATCGTTAAAGTTATCGATGCCGACGACTTCATGCCCGCCATTGAGCAGTCGATGCGCCAGATGCATGCCGATAAAGCCTGCGGTGCCTGTTACCAGTATTTTCATGGGTTGTCTCCAGATTTCGTGTGGTCAGGCTTGTTGTATATTTGCGGCAGGTTTGCAGACCCCGCGTGTGTCAATGACAAGCGGCAGATCTTTCGCAAGCGCATCATGGTCGATGCAATCGTGTCCCGTGGTAATAATGACAGCATCGAAATTCTCTGCGGTCACGTCCTCCAGCGGAACACTGGCAATGCCTGCAAATTGTTTATGTTCGCGACTGGGGCGCACGACAGGGCAATAGGGGTCATGGTATGATACGGTGGCACCGTGTTCCAGTAGTTGCTCCCATATCACATAGGTCGGGCTTTCGCGGTCGTCGTCCACATTCTTTTTGTAGGCCAGACCCAATAATAGGATGCGACTCCCTTGCAGGGGTTTGCCTTGTGTATTTAGTGCCAGCATGGTGCGCTGTACGACATACCCCGGCATGCCGGTGTTTACCTCGCCGGCAAGTTCGATAAAGCGGGAGGCAATGCCGTATTCGCGGGCTTTCCATGTCAGGTAAAAGGGGTCGATGGGGATGCAGTGTCCGCCGAGACCCGGGCCAGGATAGAACGGCATGAATCCGAAAGGTTTGGTTGATGCGGCCCGGACCACTTCCCAGATATCGATCTGCATGGCGCTGAATACGACCTTCAGTTCATTCACCAGTGCGATATTGACGCAGCGAAAGATGTTTTCCATCAATTTGGCCGCTTCTGCGGTGCGGCAATTGGAGACTGGAACCAATTTGCAGATGACGGCCTGGTAGACGGCAGTGGCAACGGCGAGGGAATCGGCATCGATCCCGCCGAGCACTTTTGGAATGGTAGCCGTAGTAAAGTCCTTGTTGTTGGGATCTTCGCGTTCGGGTGAATACGCCACATAGAAGTCTTTGCCGGCTTTCAGTTTACTGCCTTTTTCCAGAATGGGCACCAGTTCGTCCTCGGTCGTGCCCGGGTAGGTCGTGGATTCAAGGGTGACGAGTTGTCCCGGTTGCAGGTATGGCGCAATCAATTGCCCTGTTTTGATCACATACGACAGATCCGGGTCGCGATGCGCGGTCAGGGGGGTGGGTACGCATATCAACAAGGCCGTACACTCGGGTACCCGCGAAAAATCGGTGGTGCCGAAATACTGTTCATTGGCGGCCAGATGTTCTTTGATGGTGTGCGACGGGATATGTCGAATATAGGATTTGCCTAACGCGATTTGCTCGATTTTGGTATCGTCGACATCGAATCCTGCCACAGGAAATCCTGCCTTGGCAAATTCCAGTAGGAGGGGTAAGCCTACATACCCGAGCCCGATGATGCCGATGCGGGCTTTCTTCTCTTCAATAAGGGCCACAACGTTTTGCGTATCCATGCAAGTCTTTCTGTCGAATTGATAAATGTCTCTTTCATTCATTTCCAACCCTGCAAGTGCTACAGGGGATGTACGTTTTATTCCTGCTGACGCTGTTAGTAAAGCAAGATTTGTAGCATAGAACATGGGCCCAAGGCAACTTATCAGATGCGTTTAGGATTGTCAGGGCTTTGGCGGGTGTGCCATGCTGCGATATACCTACACGGAGATCTGTCAAATGCGTTATTTTCCTGTATTCATAAAAGGTGAGCGGCTGCGCGTGCTGCTTATTGGAGGTGGTGCAATTGCTGCCGCGAAGCTTGAGACCTTGGCGGGTTCAGGTGCCCAGGTCACCGTGGTGGCACTTGCGTTTGGAGAAAGTGTCCGTATGCTTGCCTTGCGTTATGATTGTCAACTTATCCAGCAGGCGTATTCGGCGAATCTTTTGCAGGGGTGCGATATTGTCGTTGCGGCAACCGGCGACAGCGCCACGGGAGAGCAGATTGCCGCCGATGCCCGGGCGGCGGGTCTGTGGGTGAATGTCGTGGATAATCCGCCGCTCTGCGATTTTATTTTTCCGGCGATGATTCGTCGCGGTGTGCTACAGGTTGCCATATCAACGGGGGGCGTATCGCCCGTTATTGCGCGCCTGCTGAAACAGGATTTTGAGCAGATTTTGCCTGATGGTATTGAACCATTGCTGGCATGTATTAAAAAGCAGACACCGGTTGTTCGGAAAAAACTGCCGGATGTACAGCGGCGGCGCTTGTTTTGGGAGCGGGTCATACGAGGGCCGGTCGGTCGCATGCTGAGCGAGAATAGGCACAGTGAGGCGGAATCATGGATCGAAAGTGCGCTTGCGGCAGCTGCTAACCGTTCGCGGCAGGATGTTCTCTACATCATTTCGATCGCGTCCTATGATCCTGATGATTTGACCGTACGTGCGGTCAGGCAGATGGGACAGGCGGATGTGATTTTGTATGAGGGGGGTAATGCTGTTTTGCCGATGCTTGAACGGTATGCGCGGCGTGACGGTGAAAAGTATCCGGTTGCGGATTGTGAAGATCCCGTGGTGCAGCTGGCAGATTTGGGCAGAGAGGGTGGTGTGATCGTGTATCTGGCACTTGTCTCCAATCCCGCGCATACTGTACGGGTCGAGCAGTTGCAGGATTATGCCCGGGAGCATCGTCTCATCCAAATGCCATTTACGAACGCCCGATGATTTCAAGCTGGGATTATGGTGAAGTTTGCTTGTTAGCGGGCGGGGAGTCGAGTATTTTTGATAGATGCATTTGCGATTATACTGGAGTAATCAACTGGAGCGGTTGGGGCAGCGTTTAGCGGCAAATCTTGCGGCGGAGACGGTGGATGCTCCGTCAGCCGTCTTTGCGCAAGAGCACTGTATTGTGTTGCCGGAGCCACCCATGCAGCATTGGTTGGAACAGTATCTACTGCTGGATCACCCCGCCCATGGCATGCGGATTCTGACGAATACGCGCACGCAGATGCTTTATGCATTTGTAAATGACTGGCTCTTTTGGATGAAGCAGCCGGACGAAAAGCGTGATGCGGCGGCACATCCGTTTTCCGTGGGAGCGATGCAGTGGCGGATTTTTGGCATCCTGCAGCAGGGCTCGATTCTGGCGCGTTCCGAATACGCGCCTTTGCAACGGTATTTGGCAGCGTCCGGTGCAATGTCCGGTTTGCAAGCAGCCAAGCAAGGTCGCTGGCGGATGCAGCTTGCTGGCACATTGGCCAAACTATATGATGACTATCAAGTCTATCGTCCCGAGATGCTGCATGACTGGCAAGTTGGCCGTGTGGCTGATGTGCCCGAAGCACTGTGCTGGCAGCCGGCTTTGTGGCGGGAGATGACGCGCGACGGCCTGTCCGCGCAAACGTATCTACAAGCGTTTCTAGACCTGTCCACGGATTTGCCCCATTGCCGGATTGCAGCGCGGCATCCTGCCGTGCATGTGTTTGGCGTTTCCATGATGCCTACGGTTTATATGACATTCTTTCGGCTTTTGGGGCGGCTGTTGCCCGTGCACCTGTATGTTTTCAATCCGAGCCGGGATCAATGGGATGGGGCTCTCACACCGCGACAGGTTGCGAAGGAGTCTTTGCGGTTAGAGGGCGTGGTGGATACCGATGCGTTGCTGGCGTGTCAAAATCCTTTTCTTGCTGACATGGGGCGCGGGTGCCGCAACTTTCTTGGCCAAATCCTGGATGCAACCGATGTGCATGCCACTGACGACTTCGGGTGCCAGGCGGATACGACGTTACTCGGGATGCTGCAAAACGCGGTTTTGGATAATACGCAACCAGGCCTGGTTGCGGATCCTGCGGTCTCGCATCCGGACTGGCCGGCCAGTGAAAGTGTGGCACCCTCGATCTTGGTGCACAGTTGTCATAGTCCCATGCGGGAGCTGGAAGTATTGCGAGATTGTATCTATCGCTGGTTTGAACAGGATCCGGGGCTGCAGCCGCGTCAGATTCAGGTACTGGTTGCGGATATGGAAACGTATGGTCCGTATATTGACGCGGTTTTTGCCGTGGATCGTTCGTCGGATGCAAATGGCTTGATCCCGTACGCGGTGATGGATCGGCGTTCGTCTGGCGAGAATGCGGTGGCGACGGCATTCGATCAATTGCTACGTTTGCCGGAAAGTCGTTTTACGGCTATGGACGTAATGGATTTGCTACAGTTTGAAAGCATTCATCTGCGCTTCGGGATTGCGGATGATGATTTGCCGGTTATCGGAAGCTGGATTCAGGAAAGTGGCATTCGCTGGGGGCAGGATGCCGGACAGCGCGCGGAGCTGACGGGGGTGGCGTTTACCGAACAGACGACGTGGCAGCATGGGCTCGATCGGCTCTTGGTTGGGTATGCTTTGACGGAAGCATCCGCGTATGACCGGGTAGGGGTATTGCCATGCGACCGCGTGGAAGGCGAGCAGGCTGTTTTATTAGGCAAACTGGTTCGTTTTGTGGATGCCCTGCAGTTCAGGGCACGGGATATGCATGCCGAGCTGCGCACACCGGCGGTCTGGGTGGATTATTTACAGCAGTGCATGGATCAGTTTTTTGTGCGAACGGAGGCAACCTATCTGGATGTTGTGGGATTGCGTCGGGCCGTGGATGGTTTGCAGCGCAGCAGTGCGGCGGCTGGCTACGAAGGGAAAATAGGGATTGAAGTGGTTCGCGATCTGCTTTCCAGCGCAACATGTGCGACTGCGCGGGGTACGCAGAGCGGGAATAAGGTGTTGTTCTGTAATTTGCGGACTGGTGCGGCGGCTCCGCGTCCTTATCTCTGTCTGTTGGGTATGGGGGATGGCTGTTTTCCGCGACCGGATAATCGTCCAGCCTATGATCTGCTGCGTCAGGGAAGCCGCTATGGAGACCCTTCCTTGCGTACGGCTGATCGTGCGGCCTTTCTGGAAGCGTTCATGGCGGTACGCAAGCATTTGCACATAAGCTATGTTGGGCAGGATAATATGGTGAACCAGAAAATGCCTGCGGCGACGGTGGTGAACCAGCTTTGTGAATATGCCGGGAAATATTTCGGAAAAGCGGGCGGGGATTGTGTGCCGATCATCGAGCACAAGTTGCATCCGTTTCATCCCGCGTATTTTAATCCGGAGCAGGAAGGTTACTTTTCATACGATCGTGAAAATTATATCGCGGCGACCTTTGTTGCTCGTGAGGGACACGATCAGCAGTCCTCTCTTGCGGTCGGGCATGCTGCAAATAGCGAACCAATGGGTTTTGCGGTTCAACCGCAAGCGTCGGGTTTGTCTGGCCCGGGCCGCATCGGTGCCCAAGCAGCTTCTGCGGTGCCGGCAGTGGAACTTGATGCATTGTTGCGTTTTTTCAAAAATCCGGCGCGGGCTTTTTATACGCAGACATTAAAAGTACGGCTGGAGCAATATGATACGCTCCAGTTGTCCGAGGATGAAGTATTTGCTCCCGATATGCTTGAGGGGTGGCAGGTTAATGCCCGTATTGTGGATGCAATCTGTAGGGGGGAACATCCTGATGGCGTCTATTGGCAGTTGTGCGAGACAGGGATTGTGCCACTTGGTGGCTGGGGTAAGTCTTGGTTTACAGCGACGTGGGAAGAAATCTACGAGGTTTTGTCAACGACATCCAAGCATGACGCGCGTCCAATTCTCACGTGGCTCCAGGAGCAAGTGCCGCTCTGGCCGGAGAATATTGATGTTGCAACTGCAAGCTTCCGGATCAGCGGGAATGCGAAAGGCCTCCGCGATGTGGAGCAAGGAGTGAGTGCCTTGGACTATCGCTATGGTTCTGCCAAGGTACATGAAGTATTGGCAAGCTGGATCCGGCATCTTTTTGTGTGTGCGAGCGGACAGCCGGAAAGCCGGATTTGTCTTCATCGGAAAAAAGACAAACCTTTTGATGTGGTCTTCGGGCCGCTATCCGCATCTGATGCCCAGCTGCATCTCGAGACAATTGGTCGATACTATGCGGGTGGTTTGCGGCAGTGTCTGGCATTTACGCCCGAGATGGCATTTGCCTATATCCAGGCAGAAGTCGAGAATCGTCTGCCGGGCAAAAAAGAAAAAGATCCTTTCGAGATGGCTGAGAGGCAATGGTATTCCGGTTATATGCATTTTGGGAATGATCAGGATCCCTATTATCGAGCGGCATTCGGTGAGCGGGTGCCCCTGGATCATCCTGATTTTGTGCCGACGGCAACCGCCATCTGGGGGCCGGTGTGGCAAGCGATTGAAGCTTCCGCAAAGGAGGGTGCGGATGCTTGAGTTTTCGCATAAGATTGCGGATCCGGCTTTTGAACTTGATGCGGCTACGCTGGTGGAAGCCAGTGCCGGTACGGGCAAAACGTATAACATTCAGAATGTATACTTGCGTTTGATTCTGCAAAAAGCGTTGCCCGTTGAAAAGGTTCTGGTTGTAACATTTACCGAGGCCGCCACGTTGGAGCTGCGTGACCGGCTGCGCAAGATCCTGACTCTCACGCGGGACGTACTGGAAGGCAGCATCACTGTTTCGGCGAATGATCGCGAGCGGGTTGATGTCTTGCTGACGGCATCCGCGATTGCTGTGACAGATGGCCGGCAGAAGGCCCGCGCACTGAACCGGGTCCGGTTGGCCATTATGGACTTTGATCATGCGGCGATTTTTACGATTCATGGCTTTTGTAATCGTGCGTTGCAGCGCTATGCATTCGAATGCGGGCATGATCCACTGGCTGCGCTTGTTGCCGATGAATCCGAGATTATTGCCAGTGTATGCCGCAACTGGTGGCGGCAGCACACGTACGGCAACGAGTCGAATGGTGCGGTGCCGTTTGCAACGCTCCAGCAGCTTGCGGGGTGTCTGGGCGAATACCGCAAGAAGCCGGATGCCGTTTTGCAGCCACTCGACTCATCTGATCGCACAGATGAGCTGCTTACGGCCAGAGCGCAAAGCATTGTGCAGCAGATCGATCGCGATCAGGATCTTTTTGTGGATGCCGCACAAGTCTTGGAGCTGTCTCCTGCGGATGTGGATTGGGAAGCGCTAACATTGACAGTGCGCGTGCCTGCTGCTGTGGTGCGGTTACAGGATGCCGCCCGGGCTATTGCCGTTCCCAAACTCCAGGGGGCCTTCGCGTGGCAGGACGGTTTGATCGTGGGGCCGGGTTCCGCAGCGTATGATGTTCGTGCGCTGCGAAACCTGCCTGCACAGGCGTGCGATGCGATTCGTGACTGGAGCGCACGTGCACAGCCTTATCTGCCGTCCACAAAAAAGGTAAAAGCGTTTCTGGCGGCATGCATGGCCGTCTGTGGTTCTGCATCCGAGACGGACGCCAAGGAATATTTGCGTGCTGTCGGTCTGGTTGCCCGGGATGATATTGCCGCGCTGTGCAAACCTTGCCGAATATGCAAGGTCATTCCTGCCGTGGGCGAACTGGTTGCGGACATGCAGATGTTCCGGTTGTCGCGCCAGCGCGCTGTGATCGGTGCATTGGCTGCGGCGGTGCAGCAGGAGATTCATGACCGATCGGTGATGACGTATAATGACATGCTGCGCAACGTGATGATTGCCTTGCATGATGTGGAAAGAGGGGCGCGTCTGCAAGATGTGCTGCGGGAGGAATTCCAGGCGGCCTTGATTGATGAGTTTCAGGACACGGATCCGGTGCAGTACAATATTTTCCGGACGCTATTCATGGGGACGGGGATCCCGCTTGTTTTTGTGGGAGACCCGAAACAGGCCATTTATGGCTTCCGGGGTGGTGACGTATTTACGTACTACGTGGCCAAAGACGGGATTCTGGCGCAAGGTGAAGACCGCCTATTCAGTCTAGGGACGAACTATCGATCCGAAGCGCGCTTGGTCGGGGCGGTCAATGCGCTCTTTGCGGATCGTGCTGGTGATGCGACATTCCGGCATGCAGCCATTCCGTATGCGGGTGATTTACAAGCGCATGACATGAAACCGGAAGATCTGCTTGTGCTTCCTGACGGGAACACGCAACCGTTGCAGGTTTGGCGGTATGGTTCCGGTAAGAAGCCGGGGCAAACGCATAAGCTCGTCAAGGCCATGTATGCAGATGTAACCGGTGAAATTGTAGGTATGTTGCAGAATGGCAGCTACCGCATTGGTGCGCGCCCTGTGCGTGCCGGAGACATAGCGGTACTGGTACATACGCATGGCGAAGCTGCGGAAATCTGTGCGGCATTGCACGGGGCGGGCGTCCATGCGGTACAGCAAAATAGCGGCAATGTGTTTGATACGCAGGAGGCGCGTGCTTTGGGGTTGATTCTCAAAGCGGTGTTGAACGCATCGGATACCTATGCCGTGCGGGGTGCCTTGGTTGGGAATCTGCTTCCCTGTGCAACCGCGCAATTGATGGCCTTTTGTCAGGAGGATACCGAAGTTTTGCAAGATGTTGCGACTCTTGCCGATGCGGCAGGGCAGCCGACAGACGTCGTGATTGCGCGTACGGATCCGATCGCAGACGTTATCGCGTCGCCCGAAACGCTAGACGCCTGGATGGCCTTGTTTCGCGAAGCGGGCGATTGCTGGCGCCAGCGCTCCTTTATTCTGGCCTTCAGTTTGCTCATGCGCAAGACCGGCATGCGGGCACATATTGTGCAGCAAGCTGATGGCGAGCGCAAACTCACGAATTTGTTGCATTTGATCGAACTCCTGCACGCCACAGCCGAGACGTTGCGAAATCGTCCCGCTGGATTGGTGCAGTGGTTTGATAAACAATTGGATGCCGCCGGACGCGATTCCAGCGATGAGCATCTGATGCGCATGGCCAGCGATGAGGATGCCGTAAAAATCATGACCATACACAAGAGCAAGGGGTTACAGTTTCCGGTTGTTTTCGTGCCTACGCTCTGGCGCAAAAAAGCCGAGGCCCGAGCGAGCAATGGCTTGCTTTTTTATCATAATGATGGCAACGAGCTGATTGCCACGTTGGACACGAATGATCCCGTAGCCAAGGCCCTTGCTACGGAGGAGCATTTTCAGGAAGACATCCGGTTGTTGTATGTGGCGCTCACACGCGCCAAGAATCGGGTGTATGTCGTGCAATGGGGGGAATGGGAGCCGGACAACTGTGCTATAGATCGGCTGCTGGTGCGTGTTGCCGATGCCTGCCCGGATACGATAGCGTTCGTGGATGCGGCGGTCTCCAAGGGGTTGCCATCAGAAGGTGGAGCCATGCCTGGTGCAACTGGGCGCCAGCTTGTTCCACCGGGCCTACCGAGGGTCAATCTTGCGCATGGGCATACGAGTTTTTCCGGCTTGGAGCCTGGTGTGCAGGAACTCGTGCCGGGTGCCGAGCGCGACTTGGATGCTTCGGCCGAGTCTGCTACGCGGGCTATGGCTGTTCCGGCGATTGGACAGGCCGACATCTTTTCGATTCCGGGCGGCAAGCAGACGGGCAATTGCTGGCACGATATCTTTGAACAGATCGATTTCCAGGGTGACAGGCAGGGGATTCGCGCAACGGTAGATGTGTTGCTGGATCAATACAGGATTTGCGCGGGGCCGACAGAAGCAGTGGAGCAAGCGCGTTGCGAGGCGGTCCATGAAATGGTGTTCCATACGCTCGCAGCACCCCTGCAGATACCAGGAACGGAGACGATCTTTTGCTTGCACGATATTGCGTTTGCGGTGCGGCGATCCGAGTTGGCGTTTCATTTTGCGTTGCGGCAGGAGCCTCCAACCGTGAAAACGGCTGCGATTCGTGATGTGCTGCTGCGTCACTGGGGCGCGGATCCGCACCGTCAAGCATGCTGCGATGCGCTGCACACAAACTGGGAGAAGGAACTCCCGCTTGGATACTTGACCGGCTACATGGATCTGGTGTTTTGTCATGCGGACCGGTTTTATATTGTCGATTGGAAGTCGAATCGCCGATCCGGGGTTCTTGCCGATTTCGGGCGCGATGGTCTAGCCCATGAAATGGCGCGCAATTTTTATTTTCTGCAATATCTGCTCTACATGGTGGCGCTCGATGGTTATCTGTCCAAGCGTCTCAAAGGATATTCTTATGACGTGCATATCGGCGGTGTGTATTATGTGTTTCTGCGTGGTATTGGCCACCATGAGACGCGTGGCATCTATACCGATTTGCCGACCAAAGAGCTGATTCGAGAGCTTTCTGCGTTATTGACGGGAGGGTGCGCATGACCACACGTATGGCAAATATACCGGCGCCATTGTGCCAACTCCGGGAAATGGGAATCTTGCGCGATATTGACTTGTATCTGGTGGAAGCGCTGATTCGGCGATTGTCTGTCGCGAGGCCATCTCTCGAAGTGTGGCTGGGATTGTCTCTGGCCAACCGCATTCTTGCCGATGGGCACATTTGTCTGGCTCTTGCAGAGGTTACACCGGCTTGGTTCTTATCGCTGGCCGCGCGGGATCTGGTTACGTTGGATGATTTGCCCGAGGCTATTTGTGCTTCCTTGGCGCGGTTGCGAAACGATGCATGGTGCGAGGCGGTTCCGAACTTGATTGGTGGGCCCGATACAGCGTGTCCGTTTGTTTTCTGTCGGAATCGATTGTATTTGCGGCGTTATTGGGCGTATGAGCGTCTGGTGTCGGATACGCTGCGCGCGATGGCGGCCCATGCGGATGCGGCCGTATCGCCTGATTTGTCAGAAGACCTTTTGTTGAATGATCAGCAGCGTGCTGCGGTGCAGCATGCGCTGCGATCACGCTTGACGGTGATCAGCGGCGGCCCGGGAACCGGTAAGACGCATACCGCAGCCCGGATCCTGTATTTGCTTAGCAAGCCGGGGGGCCGTGAGAAACCGCCGGTTATTCGTTTGGCGGCGCCCACCGGCAAGGCGGCCGATCGACTCAATGAGAGCGTGCATGCGGCCTTAGCGCATCTGCCGCCCGTTCCGCTGCCAGAGCCCGCCAGCACCATCGATCGGCTGCTGGGGTATGTGCAGGGATCACCCTATTATCGCCATCATAAGGACAATCGTTTGCGGGCGGATATTGTGCTGCTTGATGAGGCTAGTATGGTGGATTTGCCCAAGATGGCCAAACTGTTGGAGGCCTTGCCTGATCATTGCCGATTGATTTTACTGGGCGACATGCATCAGCTTGCGTCGGTGGCACCGGGTAGTGTGATGGGCGATATTTGTGCGGCCGCATCGATGGCCGCCTGTGTTGTGGAACTTGCCGATAGCCGTCGTTTCGTGGCTGGAGGCTGCATTGACATCATCAGCCGTGCCATCAATGCAGCCACCACGCCGGCCGAGGCTGATGCGGTCTGGAGGCTGTTACAGCAAGAATCGGTGCGTCCGGCCGATCAGCGGCGGATTGCGTTGCGCGAGACGCCCGCTTTTTTAGCGGATCATCGTACACAGGCGGATCATGCATTTGCCTGTGATCTCTTGCGTGGCTACCAGGCTTATTGTGCTGCCACCACGGCGGAAGCGGCATTTGCTGCGCTGGGGCAGTTCCGGGTGCTCTGTGCGCGGCGGCATGGGCCGCATGGTGTGCAGACGGTCAATCGGGTGATCGAAGACATCTTGTCGGGCAAGGCGGTGCAAAAAGAGGCGTTACCAGCAGACTTGCGTAATTGGCGGCATATCAACCCCAGTGGTATGTTTTATGATCATCGCCCGATCATGATTACGCGTAACGACTATTCCATGCGTTTGTTCAATGGCGACATCGGGGTGATTTTGCCTGATCCGGAAAAGCCCGCGCGTCTGGTGGCTTGCTTTCCGGGGCGGGGTTCGCAGGAAGCGACAGGCGGACATGTTGAAAGTATGCCGGTGCGACGGATTGCCTGTCGGTTATTGCCCGCGCATGAAACCGCCTTTGCCACAACGATTCACAAGGCGCAGGGTTCTGAGTTTGCCCAGGTGCTTGTGCTGCTGCCCGTGCAAGCCAGCGCGGTGGTTACCAAAGAGCTGATTTACACGGCGATCACGCGCACGATGTATGGTGTGCAGCTCTGGTGTCAGGCGGATGCCTTCAAAAAGGCGGTGGTTAGCCGCGTGCAACGTAGCTCCGGTCTTCGCGACCAGCTTAGCGTCTGAATGTTTCAGAAGAGCCGGACCGATCGTTTTCAGATGATGAGGTTGAGGAGGGGGAGACGGATGTGTTTGCGGGCGGTTTCGCCGGGGAGGCGATGGTCTTTGCGCCAGACCGGGGTATCGCGTTCGTGTTGCGGGGCGTTGGCGATATGGAGCCCGGTGCCCAGATAAATCGTGTGTTTACCGAAACGGGCTTGCAGGGCATCGGTTGTTTTACCTAGGGCCCGCATTTGTTCGATGCGGACCGGATCTTCAAACAGGCTGTATTGGTATTGCCGATCGTCAGACAGTCCCGTCAGCACGACCCCGGTCGCGCGGTAGGTCGTGCCAGGGTGGTGGATTTGTGCGAAGAGTGTCCGGATGGCAGGAATGGCATCGCGTACATCCTGGAACGTGCGGTTGAGGCGTACGCCGGCAGCGGTCTCGGCGTAATCCTTGGTGCGGAGGGACATATGGATTTCGCGGGCTCGCAGGTGGTGGCGTCGCAGCTTGATACAGGCGGATTCGAGGTTGCGCACCAGTTTGGCATAAACGAAGTCAGTGTGGGCAGAGGGGGCCGAGAAGGTCTTGGTCTTGCTGATGGAAGCTTCGGGCCGTTGTGCGGTTTGGTCCAGCGGCATGACGATATTGCCGCGCAGTTCCTGCCAGATTTCAGCACCGGGTTTGTGCAAGAGTTTACGGATCCAAGGTTCGGGGCGGTTGATATAGTCCCAGGCTGTGTGTACACCGAATTTGGCGAGCAGGCTGACACGGTTCCGGCCTAGTCCCCATACATCGCTGGTTTTGATGCGGGGGAGGAATTCGTGCAGGCGTCTGCCGGGGACGATGGTGAGGCCGGCTGGTTTCCGGAAATCCGAGGCGATCTTGGCGAGGCTTTTGGTGAGGCTGAGTCCGATGGATACGGTCAGGTCGAGTTCCTGTTGGATGGTTTTCTGGATTTCGCGGGCCATTTCGGGATATGACTTGCGGAAGTAGCTACGCATGCCCGTAATATCGGCGAAGCCTTCATCGATGGAGTATTCCTCCACCTCGGGGGTGAAGCGCCGCATGATCTCGAACATGCGTTTGGACATGAGGCTGTAGGTTTCGTAGTCGCTGGGCAGTACGACCAGCTGCGGGCATATTTTGCGAGCGTCCCAGAGGCTGATACCCCGTTTGATGCCGAGGGCTTTAGCCTCGTAGGAGGCGCAGGCAATGATACCGCGCTCTTTTCCGGTTACGACGGGTTTAGCGCGCAGGGCAGGGTGGAGGGCTTGTTCGACAGAGGTGAAGAAGGCATCGCCATCGATGTGCAGGATAGCGCGCGGAAAGGATGCCAGCATAAGGGGGGCTGGCGTGGTGCTCATTGGTACTTTCGTATGACGGCTTTGACGATGCCGCCAATTTGCAGCGTTCGCATCGGGCGGATGCGGCTGTAGCGCGCGTTGGCGGGATCGAGGTACACGCCGTCGCGGTCCTTGCCATAGTACTTCATGGTCCATTCGCCATCGACTTGGGCAATCACGATATTGTTCTGGCGCGGGGTTCCGCCTTTTTCCACGAGCACCATGTCGCCGGGGTGGATGCCGGCATCCTGCATGGAATCGCCTGATACGGTGAGGATATAGGTTGCTTCGGGGCGTTTGACCAGAAACTCATCCAGGCTGATGGTGTCGAGCAGTTCTTCCTCGGCGGGCGAGGGAAAACCGGCTTGAACGGATCCAAGTGCCGGGATCCGGGCGGTAATTTTGGTGGTAAAGACGATTTTTCCCTGACTGGTGCGGCGGAGATAGCCACGGGTGATCAGTTGACGGATAGGCCCATAGACCGCATTTTTGGAGGCATAACCAAAAAGTTGGGCCATTTCCCCGAAAGAGGGCGGTCGGCCCTCGGCGCGGTAGAATGCGCGTAGTTGGCAAATTTTTTCTTGTAGGTTGAGTTGGCGTGGCATGGAAAAGACCGTAACTGAACGATCGTACAGTTGCAAGGAGAATCGCGTTTTGGGATGGAAAAAGGGTTTGTTGATGAGGGTACTTGGGCGGCCAAGATGATGCTGGTGTGTAACTTGGGGAATCGAATATCCAATAACCAACAAGGAATATCCAATGATCAAATTTGGGAGCCTTTGCCTTGGAAATTGGAGATTCGTTGCCGTTCCCTTCGGTCACTGCTTTCGCGTTGCTCAAGCCCGTTTTCGCTTCGCTTCAACTGTTGGTTATTGGATATTGAAATCGGCTTGTGGTAGCGCGTTGGCAAAACCACAACATCTTGTGGTAAACAATGAAGTTACTGGCTAGCCGGGAAATCCTTGATGATGGTTACCACGAGTTCGGCCACGCGAAATCCGAATTTGCGCATATAGGAATGGTTAAGCATTACACCATCAGCATGTAAATGCAGCCAATCGCGCACCGTCAAATCAATGCTGCCATCCTTGTAGGGAACCTGAATGGTGTAGTCCATCCGAAGGGTATTTCCATTTACCACCATTTCCGAACTTCCCACAATGTCAGAAGCTTTTCCCAAATAACGATTTTCGCCATTGGGGGTAAATGTCCAACTACGATTCTGTATCGATCCATCGTCATACACAAACACTTCGTCGAGCGTCCCGACGCCATTCTCGTCCCAGCTTCCCACGAAGTCGGCCTTGAATGTGCTGGTGATGCGGCCACGCCGGTCTTTGATCATGCCGTACGCTGTTAATCTACCCGTAAAAAACTCCTCCAGAATCAGTTCCGGCTGCGCTTGCCCAAAGTTTTCTATGCGCATCCCGACACAACCACCACAAACCAACAGCACGCCTACTAGCAAAATCACTTTTTTCATATATACATAATCCCTTACCTAATAAACAGATACATCATGATGAGGTACCCTGAAACAGAAACTGCTCACGTAGTATGATCGATTTCAGACGCAAGTCCTGTCAAAAAATCCCGTGCAATTACTTCTTGTCTGCGGGTCCTTGAATCCGTGCACGCTTTCTCCAGGCACGCGGCGTAACCTCGCGATGGCTTTTAAAGCAGCGATTGAAGCGCGAAATCGTAGAAAAACCACAGCGGTGTGCAATTTGCGCAATGGGCTCGTCGGTCGTACGCAAGGCTTCACATGCCGCCCCGATGCGCGTTTCCGCCAGATATTCTGCAAAGCGCATCCCTGTTGCTGCATGGAAGGTGCGACTCAAATGTTCGGGACAAACACCTAGCTCGATGGCTACAGCTTGCATGCGAATGGGGGTGTCGAATGCTGCGCGGATGCGTTGACACGCGTCCTGAACCAGCTTGGGCCAATCGGCAACTTCTTGATCGGTATCCATTTTTTCCAGCCGCGCAAGAACATGTCGCATAAAGAGTGCCTGTGTTGCCCGCCAAGCGGCGGCCTGTTCTTTCGTGAAAGCGGGTAGGGCCGACCACGTTCGCGACCAGTCTGCCCAGCGCACCGGTCGCCCGGCCCTTGCCAACCAACGCCAAACCTCGCGGGTATGCGTATAATCAATATTATCGTAATCGGCAGAGCGGTATCCGGATAAGAGCAGATAACCGACGATCTCATCCTCTGCCAATATCGTGTGGACCATTTCATGATACCCCAATTGATGGGTTGACCGGCCCGCCAATATAGCCTGGCGCATCTCCTGGAACCGCACCTCCGTCTCGGCATAGGATCGCAGCAATTGCACAAAAGGCACGGATGGTTGACGGGGCACAGCCAGGCGAACACGGCCGAGATCATCGAGTAACAAAATATCCATTCCTGATATTGCATGTAACCGTTGCATACAATCCCGTAACGCCGGCGAGACAAGCAGTTTGGAAAATAGATATTTGCTAATGATTTGTGGCATAATACAATCTAACCCTCACTTGACATCAATATAGTGTCATATTGTATCAAGTTTTGCACTATTATTTTTTGGCCTTCTGGTCATATCGTAGTTGCGTGGATCAAACTTTTGGAAAACGAAAGGAGTTTTCAGATGACAGATAGGGAGATGATTTTACAGAAGATCAAATTGCCGGCAGACGCCGAAGCGTTGCTCACAGCGGCGCCGAGCGTAATACTGGGCCACAACGTGGAAGACCTGCAAAAGCTGGCGCTGCGCGACGTTGGGGCCGATGGTTACCATCGGGTGGCCTACGAAGTTGCCGGCAAGGGTATGGTAGAAGAAGTCAAGGTGTGCAAAGTCAAAAATGGTATCAGTGCCAATTACAATGAAGTCTACATGCGTCGACGCGACCCGGATTGCATGGTCATTGGGGATAACCGCCCAACGAACAAGCCGACCTTCAAAGAGCGCTATGGCGAGTCATTCGATGGTCTGCGGAAGGAAACATTTGACTGGCTCAAAGGCCAGGAGCTGGCTTGCTTTCCGTTCGTCGCCGGTATGCCGGGGAAGGGCAAGGATGCACTGGCTATTTGCCCGGCCAATGCGGGTTTCTTCGCCCTTGGTTTGGCCATGCTGCAAGGGATCATTCCTGCCGATGAGCTACCGGCAGATTTTGAGCCCAAGGCAATTGTATATGTGGCACCGCCTTTCCGTCATACGCATCTGGATGGCAAGCAGGTGGTTGTGCACAACCGGATTCCGCGCATGCATGAGCTCTTCAGCTACAACCTGTATCCGGGACCAAGCGCCAAGAAGGGAATTTATGGCGTCTTGTTGCATCTGGGCGAGAAGGAAGAATGGGTCACAATGCATTGCTCCGCCGCACAAGTCATTACACCCTATGATAATCGTATCGGCATTTCGCACGAGGGTGCCAGTGGCGGCGGCAAGAGCGAGATGCTCGAGCACCCGCATCGCGAGGAAGACGGCAGCCTCACACTCGGAAAGAATATTGTGAATGGCGAGGTACGCAACCTAACCATCCCGCAATTCTGTAAAATTCGTCCGGTCACGGACGATATGGCGCTGTGCCATCCTTCCATCGATAAGGGCAACGGCAAGCTGACACTGACAGACGCGGAGGAAGCGTGGTTTGTGCGCGTCAACCATATCACCAAATATGGCGTGGATCCGCATTTGGAGCGACTGACGATTCATCCTCCCAAACCCCTATTGTTCCTCAATATCGATGCCAAGCCCGACTGCTCAGCCCTGATCTGGGAGCACATTCAGGATGCACCTGGCGTGCCTTGTCCGAACCCGCGCGTCGTGGTACCGGCAGACATTGTTCCAAACGTGCATCGCGGCACGTTGGACATCGATATCCGTTCGTTCGGTGTTCGCTGCCCCCCTTGCACCAAGGAAAAACCGACCTACGGGATTCTCGGCATGTTCCACCTGCTGCCACCTTCGCTGGCTTGGCTATGGCGTCTGGTCGCACCGCGCGGGCACGCTAACCCCAGTATTGTGGATAGCGAGGGCATGTCCAGCGAGGGCGTAGGCTCCTACTGGCCTTTTGCAACCGGCCGGCGGGTTGACCAGGCCAATCTGCTGCTCAAGCAGATTCTGGATACACCGCGCGTCAAATACATTCTCACCCCCAACCAACATGTTGGTGCCTGGGAGGTCAGCTTTATGCCACAGTGGATTACGCGCGAATACATGGCGCGCCGGGGTGGGGCAAAGTTCAGCCCCGCGCAGGTCACGCCTTGCCGCTGCCCGCTGCTGGGATGGAATCCTGACAGCATTACCGTCGAGGGCCGTAGCATCGGATCATGGTTCTTTAAAGTGAACCTGCAGCCCGAAGTCGGCGACGAGGCCTATGATAAGGGCGCCACGATCTTGCATGACTTCTTCAAGCAAGAGATCGCGCAGTTCCTCACAGATGATTTGATGCCCCTCGGTAAACAGATTATCGAGTGCTGCATGAACAATGGTTCCATCGAAGACTATGCGACGCTGATACCACACGAGAGCATCAGCGAAGATTAAGCGGCAACGTTTCCGTAAATGCGTAACGCGCAGGGCAGCAATGCGCTAGCCCTGCGCGTCTTTTTTACGGAGTTACGACTAGACAATATCCGCCATTTGTGCGAAATACAGGAAGATGTATTACGACTGCCCCGTAAGGGCTCGCCTGCTGCATGATCACGAAAGGAAACCGATGTCTACAAAACTTTCCCACAAAGAGTTACTTCTCACAGCCAATACCATTCGCGGCCTTGCCATGGATGGTGTGCAATCTGCCAATTCCGGCCATCCAGGCATGCCCATGGGTATGGCGGATGTCGCCACCGTACTCTGGCTTCAGTACCTGAAGCATGACCCCGCCGACCCGGCTTGGCCCGATCGCGATCGTTTCGTGCTCTCCGGGGGACACGGCTCCATGCTCATCTACAGCTTGCTGCACCTCGCCGGATATGCCCTGCCGATTGAGGAACTGGGCCGCTTCCGCCAGTGGGAAAGCATGACCCCCGGGCATCCGGAAGTCGGCGATACCCCAGGCGTGGAAACAACCACCGGACCACTGGGACAAGGCTGCGGGAATGCCGTGGGTATGGCGATTGCCGAACAAATGCTGGCCGCACGATTCAACACCGAAGAGCATCCGATCGTCGATCACTACACCTACGTGTTCTGCGGAGATGGCGATCTCATGGAAGGCATCAGCCACGAAGTATTCTCTTCTGCCGGTCACCTGGGCCTGAACAAGCTGATCCTCTTTTATGATGATAACAGCATCACGATCGAAGGGCGCACCCATTTGGCCTACAGCGACGATGTCAGTCGGCGCTTCAAGGGCTATAACTGGAACGTGCTGCAGGTGGATGCCCACAATTTCGACGACATCGATAAGGCCATCCGTAAAGCCCGCCGCCAGAGCGAACGGCCGACCATCATCATCTGTACCTCCATCATCGGGAAGGGTAGCCCCAACAAAGCCGACACCTCATCCGTGCATGGCGAACCCTTGGGCCCGGATGAAGTCATTCTCAGTAAACGCGAATTAGGCTTGCCCGAAGATCAGAAGTTCTTTGTTGCCGATAGCGTACGGGAACTGTTTGCCGCGCGGTGCGCCCGGCTGCAACGCAAACACGCGAAATGGAACAAATTGTTTACGGCCTATACCGAAGCGTATCCGGAAAAGGCTGAAAGCTGGAGCAACGGCCTCAACGATGTCCTGCCGGCTGACTTGGCGGATCGTTTACCCGTCTTTGATGTTAGTACCCCGCAGGCAACCCGTGCCGCAGGCGGAACCGTCATGCAAGCGATTGCAGCAGCCGTACCACACTTCGTCGGTGGGTCAGCCGATCTTGCACCCAGCACCAAAACGCTCCTCAAGGATACGACCAGTATTCGAAAAGGCGATTTTGCCGGACGCAACTTCCATTTCGGTGTGCGTGAGCACGGTATGGGCGCTATCATGAATGGCGTGGCCCTCCACGGTGGCTTTCGCATCTTCGGTGCCACATTCTTCGTATTTGTCGATTATATGCGGCCCGCTGTGCGGCTCGCCTCCATTATGAAGCTTCCCGTGACCTACGTCTTCACACACGACAGCTTCTATGTCGGTGAGGATGGCCCCACGCACGAACCCGTCGAGCAATTGGCCTCCCTGCGTTGTATGCCCGGGGTGACGACCATCCGTCCTGCTGACCCGACCGAGACCGCGGCAGCCTGGCTGGCCGCCCTGGAGAACAAGAGCGGACCGACCGCCATCCTGCTCACGCGGCAAAACCTCAATGTCATTGATCGCAGCGTCTACCCATCGGCACTGGAATTGCGTAAGGGGGCCTACATCCTGTGGCAAAGCGAAGGGCTGGAGCCGGATGTCACCCTGATTGCCTCCGGCTCCGAAGTGGAGCTTGCGCTCGGTGCAGCTAAACAGCTGGCCTCCGAGTGCTGTGTGCGGGTGGTAAGCATGCCATCCTGGGAGCTCTTCGAAAAACAGGATGCCGCCTACAAGGCCTCTGTTATCTCCCGGCAGTGTCCGATTCGTCTGGTAATCGAGGCTGCCGCCACCATGGGCTGGGAAAAATACGTGGGGGATGGCGCCCATTACATCGGCATGCCGCGCTTCGGTGCATCGGCACCCTGCCAGAAACTGGCGGAGGAATTCGGCTTCACCGTCGATAATGTCGTGCACACCGTGCATGCCATCCGTAACAAATAAGCCCACGCGGACGCACACGCGCAAGGAGAGGGTGGGGGACTATGTCGGAATTCATCATCCGCGGCGGTCGCGTTGTGCATGGCGTTCATCGCAGCCCTGGCAACAAGAATGCCGCACTCCCCATGCTGGCGGCATGCTTGCTTACGGATGAAGTCGTAACACTACGGAACCTACCCGCCATCCGCGATGTCGAAACCATGCTCGCCATCCTGGAGGGCCTTGGGGTGCAGATTTCCCGCAAGGGGCATCAGGTTGCGCTATGCAGCAAAGGCATACGCAAACGCGTGCCTGATCCCGCCCTTTGCCGCAAGGTGCGAACCTCGCTCCTGTTTGCAGGTCCAATGGCGGCACGGCACGGCAAGGCCGTCATTGCACGGCCCGGTGGCGATAGCATTGGCCGCAGGCGCTTCGATACCCATCTGGACGGACTCCGACAACTCGGCATCGAGATCGGCCGCAATGCGGCCGGAAGCTGCACCTTTACGCGCACCCAATTGGCCGCGGCCGATATTCTGCTGGATGAAGCCAGTGTCACCGCTACCGAAAATATCATCATGGCTGCCGTCCTGGCACCCGGGACCTCTACCATCTTCAATGCCGCTTGTGAGCCGCATGTCCAGGATCTATGCCGCATGCTGAATGCGATGGGGGCTTCGATCGAGGGCGTCGGTACGAATCGTTTGATGATTCAAGGGGTTGAGCTGCTGCACGGTGTCAATCATCGTATCGCATCCGATACGATCGAGGCCGCAAGTTTTGTGGCCGCCGCGATTCTAACAGGCGGCGAACTCACCGTCGAAAACATCGCGCCGGCTGACTTCATGGTGATCGACAAACACTGGGCGAAACTTGGTGTGCAGTGGAACCTGCAAGACACGCGCCTCTATGTTCCGCCCAATCAGAAACTGGCGGTGCAAAACGATTTTGGTGCCGCCATTCCAAAAATCGAAGACGGTCCCTGGCCCAACTTTCCCTCCGACCTGCTTGGTGTAACACTGGTGCTGGCCACGCAGGCCCACGGCACCCTCCTGCTGTTCGAGAAAATGTTCGAGAGCCGCATGTACTTTGTCGACCGGATGATTGACATGGGCGCTCGTATCGTGCAGTGCGATCCACACCGTGTTGTCGTAAGCGGACCGGCGCACTTGCAGGCTACCCGTCTGCACAGCCCTGATATCCGTGCCGGCATCTCACTGCTGCTGGCAGCCTTGTGTGCCAAGGGCGAAAGCCGGATCGGTAATGCCGATATGATTGATCGCGGGTACGAGAACGTCGATCGCAAACTGCGCCATCTCGGGGCAGATATACGGCGCGTTCAAGGTTAGGGAATCTCGCAGTTCTTTTCGCAAGGCACCAGATAGCGCCATCCGGTCGCGGTCACCGTGACCGTGTCCTCAATCCGAATTCCGCCGATTTCTGGATAATACAACCCCGGTTCGATCGTAATCACATCGCCGATGCGCAGCCGGGTATGCCCGCTACCCCCAAGCGACGGTGCTTCGTGTAACGCCAGCCCCAGACCATGCCCTGTGGCATGCATAAAGCCAAAGAAACCGTTTTCGTCATGACCGCTAGGGTAGCCGCGCCGCGCAATCCAGTTCACCGCAGCCTGATGCACCGTACGGGTGGCAGCACCCGCGCGTACCTCGCGCAACGCCGCGGCATGTGCGCCTTTGACTGTATGATACATGTGTTTCAAGGCGCGCGGAGCCTGTCCCTTCACTACGGTTCGCGTAATATCGCCACAGTAACCGTGGACCTGATGCCGGGGAAAGATATCAATCACGATCGGTTGATGCGCCGCTAAGGGGCCACTGCCGCGTTCATGTGGATCCGCGCCTTGCGCACCACAGGCCACGATCGTCTGTCCGCAGTAGCAGCCATGGCGCAACAAAATATCCGTGACACGTCGTTGCACCATCTCCGCAGAAACAATCGCACGCCCCATCCGCAACAGTCCCGCCTGGTCGACTTGGCTATCAGCAAGCAACCCGATGGCTGCGCGCATCGCAATCACAGCCGCGCGCTGCGTTTCCGTGATCTTCTGCAATTCATCCGCGGTTTTGATACGCCGCTGCGGAAAAGGTTCCTTGGTTAGAATATCCACAGCAATGCCAGCTTTTTCCAGTCGCCGCAATATGCCACTCGGAAATGCGGCCGGAACCCGCACCTTGCATATGCCGCGTTGCTCCAGTAGTGCCAGAATCCAGCACGCGATGTCGCGGCGTGCAGCTCCATTCAGACCAGCTTGCTGCGGCGTCAGAACACGAATACCGCACGCACGGCATGCGGCCCGCGCACGGCCATACTCCAATGCCGAGACCATCATAACCCGCCAGCACCCCGCTGCCACATATACGATCGGATCGGGGGCCGAAAAACCTGTTACATATAGCAAGTCCGCGTCCCATTCCGGTGCACCTGCCAGCACCAAAGCACTTGTACCTGCATTTTTAGACATTTTTCGATTCTTTCCCCTGGAAATCCCTACTTACAAACGGCTGTCAACAAAAAGGGCTAACCAACCATGCCGTGGCGCTCCGATTCACAATGCACAATGCACCAGAATACTTGATTGGGTGCTCTTACGCGATCGCTTTTATCATGCCTATATCGTGGTTGCCAGTGACAGATTTGCAAATATACACATCAATTACGTGGCATTACAACGGGTAACGCACATTCCGTGTTTATAAGTGCCCCATAAAAGACCGACGCTGACTTGATTGATCATTTGCAAGTGCCGCATTAAGAATCAGTTAGGCCAAGCTGTTAATAACCTGTTAATATGTTTCATTTTTTTTTCTTGTTTCAGACTTGTGTAGGGCAGACTATGAGCACGTTTTTGAGACAAGAAGAATGAACCAATTATTAGCCGGATGGGGCCCGCTTTCATGGATACGGTTAACAGCAACTCTTTATGGCAACAAGCATGCGAACACTTGCGCGATGCCTTGCATGCCGATGTTTATTCGCGCTGGATTTCGGTCATTTCGCCGGTACGCGCCGAACAAGACACGCTTTATCTGGCCGTGGATAACGATTTCTACCAGTCCTGGCTCGAGGAACATTACCTGCCGCTGATTTGCGATGCGTTGCGAGCCGTATCCGGTCAAGACTGGAAGATCGCCTTCACAGTTAATCCGGTCGATCTATTTAGCTTTTCCGAAACAGCCGTTCAGCCCAAAAGCGAAGCATCCCGCACGCTGCGCGAGCGCTTACTGCCACGTCGCCACGAGACCCGTCTGCAGCTCAATCCCAAATATACGATGAGCACGTTCGTGGTGGGACCTGCCAACAGCTTTGCGCATGCCGCCGCACTCGCCGTCAGCGAAGCACCTGCCAAAGCTTATAATCCCTTGTTCATCTATGGCGGCACCGGCCTTGGCAAAACCCACCTCATGCAAGCCATCGGACATGCCGTACTCGAAAATAACCGTGCGCGCAATATCTGCTACGTAACCTGTGAAACCCTGTTGAATGAGTACATCGATGCCCTGCAAAAACGCAGTATCACCGAATTCCGCAAACGTTACCGCACCGTCGATCTGTTGCTCATCGATGATATCCACTTTCTATCCGGCAAGGAACGCATCCAGGAAGAATTCTTTCACACCTTCAACTCCCTGTTCGATGCCCACAAGCAAATCATTATGACTTCTGATCGTCCTGCCAGCGAAATCAATGGACTCGAACAACGCCTCGTATCGCGGTTCGAGTGGGGACTGGTAACCGAACTGGAACGGCCGGACTTCGAAACGAGAATGGCAATTCTGCGCTTCAAGCAGCGTGAGATGAAACTGTCGGTCGATGAAGGCGTACTTAATTTCATTGCCGAAAATGTGCGTTCAAATGTACGCCGCCTCGAAGGTGCCTTGGTCCGCGCCGTGTCCTTTATGTCATTAACGCAACAACCGCTCTCACTTGAGGCGCTCAAACGTTTGCTGCGCGATACCATCGAACAAGAAGAGCAAGCGGCACTGAGCTTATCAGACATCCAGAAAGCCGTTGCGGCACACTACGACATCCGCTTGGCGGATATGAGTAGTACCGCCCGGCCACGCTCGATTGCCGTTCCCCGTCAAGTGGCCATGTATCTATGCCGCTCCTTGACACCATCCTCTTTGCCTGACATTGGCACCGCGTTCAACAAAACACATGCCACTGTCATGCATGCATGCACAACTATTCAAAACCGTATGGACGTAGATCAGGATCTACGCCGCCAGGTCCAGGACATCTCCACCAAACTGGGCAAAAATATCCACGCCAGCGCAACAGCGCTCTGACCGTGCCATGCGAATGGTTCCACTCGCCCTCTTTATCATAACCTGTTCACAGCTATACAATAATATGATCATAACTACCGACTTATCATCGGATCCGCGCTTGTCATCATTCGTTCATCAATCGCTACCCACACTCATCAACAGGCTGCCTACCGTTCCTTTCCCTGCTACCAATGAAAAAAAGCGCGTTATTAACAAATCAACAGGCTATATTATGTTGAATAGATTAATGAATTAAGATACATACTATTACATTCTTACTGTAAGTAGATGGGAACGGTAGGCCGACACCCCGGAGGAAAACCAAAAATGAAATTGAGCGTGGAAAAATCTGTTTTAGCAGGCGGCTTGCAAGCTGTACAAAGTGTAGTTGGTAGCCGCAATACTCTCCCGATTCTCGCGAACGTATTGATTGTTGCCTCGGAAGATACGGTAACCTTGTCAACAACCGATCTCGACGTCAGCGTGCGGTGTCGGATCGTGGGACGCGTCGAACGCGAAGGTAGCACCACATTACCCGTAAAACGGCTTTCCAGCATTGTACGCGAATTACCCGGCGAGATGGTCAATATCGAAACCGATGATAAAGATCAAAGCATCGTTACCTGCGGACAATCGCGCTTCAAGCTGATCGGTTTGTCGGCCGAAGATTATCCCCAGTTACCCAGCCCTGAAGGCGATGTTTCCTACGAGATCGAGCAAGGTGTCTTTCGCGAAATGCTCAAGAAGACAGCCTATGCCGCTTCCACAGACGAGACCCGTTTCGTGCTCAACGGTGTACTCATGAGTTTTGCCGATGGCAAACTGACGACCGTCGCAACCGATGGACGCCGCCTGGCACTTGTTGAAAATGAAGTGGAATTTTCTGATGACGTCGACATGATCCTTCCCAGCAAAGCGGTCACCGAGCTCCTGCACATTCTCACCGAGGGTGGGTCCGTGCGCATCTATCCCCGCAAAAACCAGGTTGTGTTTGATCTCGAGAATATCGTCCTATCGTCCAAACTCATCGAGGGAACCTATCCCAATTTCCGCCAGGTGATTCCCGCACAATGCGAACAGCGGGTCATGGTCGAGCGTGAGTCCCTGCTGACTGCCCTGCGCCGTGCGGCACTCGTGGTGGCTGATAAAGCCAGCGCAACCAAGTTGACATTTGCCGACAACAACCTGGTCGTATCCACCAATACCCCCGATATCGGTGAATCTCGTGAAACCATTCCGGTCAAATATGGCGGCGAGGAAATCACCGTGGCATTCAATCCAGACTACATGATGGATCCGCTCAAAAACCTTGCGAATGATGAAATCGCGATCGAGCTGACGGACAGTTTAAGTCCGGCTGTGATCAAGTGCGATATTCCCTTCCTGTATGTCCTCATGCCTATGAGAGTTGACTAATTCGCAATCTGAAGATAAAAACGCAGACTTTTCTCTGCCCGATGGTGTAATGGTAGCACTACTGACTCTGAATCAGTCAGTCTAGGTTCGAGTCCTAGTCGGGCAACCATCTTTTGATGTGGGGCGCGTTTTCAGCAGGTTAGGTACTTATGGCAAAAGAATATCGTGTTGGTATCGTAGGGGCAGGAGCGGTGGGCGTCGAAATGCTGCGTGTTTTACGCGAGCGACAGTTCCCCTGCTCGGAAATACGTATCATGGCGCGCAGTGCACGCCGCGAAACGATTGCGGCTGAGACCTTTGATGTTGTCGAGACAACCCCCGCGGCCTTTGATGGACTGGATTTTGCCTTCTTTGCCGGTACCGAAGGGGAGAAGGGTGCCGCGCAATTGTTTGGCTGGGAAGCTGTACGCCGTGGTGCGATTGTTATCGACAACGGCGACGACTTCCGTATGGATCCGCGCGTGCCGCTGGTCATTCCTGAAATCAACCCCGAGGCACTGGCATCGCATCAAGGACTGATCGCCAATCCCAATTGTAGCACGATCATTGCCCTTATGGCGGTTGGACCCTTGCACCGTGCTGCCGGTTTGCGCCGTATGGTTGCGGCTACCTACCAGGCTGTCTCCGGGTCTGGTGCCGCCGCCGTCCGTGAACTCGAAGGCCAATTGGCGGGCTACGCGGGAAAAGAAATGCCTGCCCCGCAAGTATATCCACATCAGATTCTATTGAACCTGTTGCCCCAGATTGGCGGTCCGAAAAAAGAATTGCCCGGATACACGACCGAAGAAGCTAAAATGCTATTTGAAACACGCAAGATTCTGGGTGATGACACCATCCGGGTAAGTGCTACCTGTGTGCGCGTCGCCGTAATCAATGGTCATTCCGAAGTCTTGAACCTCGAATTCACAAAGCCGCTCTCGGCGGCCGAAGCCCGCAGCATTCTTGATCAAGCTGCCGGCATCCGGGTTATCGACGATTTGGGTGCCAGCCAGTACCCCATGCCGCGCGATGCCCATGGCGAGGATGCTTGCCTGGTAGGACGTATCCGCGAAGATACCAGTGTCGAAAATGGACTTTCCTTGTTTGTCTGTGGCGATAATATTCGCAAAGGTGCTGCCCTCAACGCGATCCAAATTGCTGAAACGCTGATCAAGCAAGCATAACGATAGCCGGTAATGCCGCTATGGGGCGGTAACGTGACGTGCTAGAAAATACGGACGGTTATTCGTCGTCTGTTTCGAATTCGGCGGGTAGGGCTTTACTTACTTTTGCGCCCAGAATACGGATCTTATCGGCCTGCCCGAAGAGATTGCCTTTGCCATCCTTCAAGCGCTTCATGGCCGTATCGAGCGCCTCGGATGTTCCACCAAGCTTCTTCTGGGCATCGGCCACGGCCTCATAGATCAGAACAATCTGATCGTGCATGCGCCCGGCGCGTTCGGCAATTTTTTCGGCATTGCGGTTTTCATTCTCCCGCCGCCAGATCTGGGCAATCAGTTTTAGGGTAATCATCAGAGTCGAAGGTCCGGTAATCACCACCGGTGCCTGGGCCTGCAAATACAGCAAATCCGGATCGGCCTGCAACGCAGCTTGATAGGCAGGTTCAATCGGAATGCACATGATCACAAAATCCAGCGTCCGGTTGCCAAGTATGGCATCAT
>JBLRXB010000001.1:0-54437 GCA_047920915.1 Kiritimatiellia bacterium | reverse complement strand
TATGCTAGAGAAGGTCAAGGGCGGCTTCACAGATTTCGATGTTGCGATTGCGACCCCGGAGGCGATGCAAGAGGTGCGTAAACTTGGTCGCGTACTTGGTCCGCGCGGACTGATGCCTAACCCCAAGACGGGGACGGTTAGCGATGATACGGCGGCGGCCGTGCAGGCGGCGAAGGGTGGTCGCGTGGAATTTCGCATGGATCGTCATGGTAATATTGCCGCCGGTGTTGGCAAGCTTTCCTTTCCTGCCGAGCATTTGTGCGAGAATGTGCTGGCGATGGCTGCGGCGGTGCGTTCATCCAAGCCTGCGGGTGCCAAGGGTATCTACATTCGCAATTGCACGGTTTCCACCACGATGGGAGTCGGGTTGCGCGTCAACATCAAGGAATAGTTTGTAAGGGAGTAATGAGAGATGAGACCGGAAAAAGAATCGATTTTGCAGGAAATCACCGCCGCGGTTGACGCCAGTGCGCATGTGTTGCTGGCCGACTATTCGGGGATGAAGGTGAAGCATTTTAATCTATTGCGTTCCAATTTGCTTGAGGTTGGGGCCCGTTCGCTGGTTGTAAAGAACAGCCTGCTGGGTGTTGCTCTCGGAAAATTGGATCGTGGGGTACCGGAATCGGCATTGGCGGGTAAGACGCTGATGGTGACCGGTGGTGCTGACATAACGGCCGTGGCGAAGACGCTCAAGGCCTTTGTGAAGGAGCAGAAGGTATTGGTTTTAAAGGGTGGAAGCCTCAACACCCAAATGTTGTCCGCGCAGGATGTCGAGGCGATGGCAGATATGCCGTCGCGCGAAGTATTGCTTGGGCAGCTTGTCGGAACAGTTCAGGCACCGATGACGCAGTTTGTGGGCGTCATGCATGCGAAGGTGTCGAGCTTGTTGTATGTGTTAACCGCCATTGAAGATAAAAAGAAGAATGCAGCCTGAACGCGGATAAGGGTTGCTGGATTAGCGTTAGTAAACAAGTAAGGAGCAGATCATGTCGGAAGAAATCGTAGTTGAAGGTAAGATGGCAGAGTTTATTGATTGGATTGAGGGCATCACGGTATTGGAGCTTTCCAAGCTAGTGAAGGCGCTTGAGGATCGTCTGGGTGTTACGGCTTCCGCTCCTGTGGCGATGGTTGCGGGCGGCGCAGCGCCTGCGGCAGCTGAGCCGGAAGAAGAAAAGACGGAGTTCGACGTCATTCTCAAGGATGGTGGTGCCAAGAAGATTGGTGTGATCAAAGAGGTGCGTGCGATTACCGGATTAGGCTTGAAGGACTCGAAGGATCTGGTTGAGGGTGCGCCCAAGACAGTGAAAGAGGCCGTGTCGAAGGCGGAAGCCGAAGAGATCAAGAAGACGCTTGAGGCAGCTGGAGCCGTTGTCGAAGTCAAGTAGTCTGATTCGGCAGGTTGTGGTTCAATTGGGAAGCTTCTTTGAAAATTGTGATGTGAGGTGTCTTTGTGGTAGATAGAGTAAACTTCGGCAAATTGCGGGAAATCATTGACCCTCCGAACCTGATTGATGTGCAGACCCGTTCTTATCGGGAATTTTTGCAGCGTGCAGCTGCACCTGATAGTCGTGTTGCACAAGGTCTGGAGGGCATTTTCAAGGAGGTATTCCCGATTGAAAGTTATGACGGTCGCTACGTACTGGACTATGTGAAGTACGATCTATCGGAGCCGAAACTGGATCCGGTTGCGTGTGTTTATGAGGGGACGACGTTCGCGTCTCCCCTGCATGTCACCTTTCGTTTGAAGGATGGCGACAGTGTGTCGGAGGATGTTGTTTTCATGGGGGATGTTCCCCTGATGACGGATACCGGGGCTTTCGTCGTTAATGGTGCGGAGCGTGTTGTTGTGAGTCAGTTGCATCGTTCGCCCGGTATTTGCTCGGAGCGTTCCGTGCATGCCAATGGCGCGATGCTGTATTCAATCCGCATAATTCCCGACCGCGGGTCCTGGATTGAAATCCAGTTTGACACATCGGATTTGATCTGGATTTACATGGACCGGAAGCGTCGTCGGCGCAAATTTCTGGCGACGACATTCCTGCGTGCGCTTGGTTATGGTACGGATGAAGAGATTCTAGGGCTGTATTATGATTTCGGCACGTTAAAAGTCACGGCATCAATGCGTGGCGAAGAGTTGACGAACAAGGTTTTCAAGGATGACATCATTGATTTGGATTCGAAGACGGTTCTGGCGCGCAAGTATGAGCCGCTGACTGACGCTGCGATGAAGCAGATTCATGGAGCCGGGATCAAGAGCGTTGAGGTTGTCGATGTTTCCTGGGATGATGGTTTGCTGCTCAAGAGTTTGAAAGCCGATCCCGTGCACACGACGGATGAAGCGCTGAAGGATATTTATCACAAGTTGCGTCCAGGCGATCCGGCAACGGCTTCGAATGCGCGTCAACTTTTGCGGCGTTTGTTCTTCGATCCACGGCGTTATGATTTGGGTAGCGTCGGTCGCTACAAGATCAATCAGAAGCTCGGTCTTGAGAACGAGATCGACAACAGTATGCGTGTTCTGGATGAGCGCGATGTGATTGAGTCGCTGCGTCACTTGATTAACGTTCGTCGCGGTACCGAAAATGTTGACGATATCGATCATTTGGGGAGTCGTCGTGTCCGAACGGTGGGCGAACTGATGGAGAATCAGTGTCGCATGGGATTGGCGCGTACCGAGCGCCTGATTCGCGAACGTATGACGCTTTTCGATCCGACGACGGGAACGTTGTCGCCGCAGCGGCTTGTTAATTCCAAGTCTCTTTCTGCGGTTGTGCAGGATTTCTTTGGCCGGAGCCAGTTGAGTCAGTTCATGGATCAGACGAACCCGTTGTCCGAGCTTGCGCACAAGCGTCGCTTAAGTGCTTTGGGACCGGGCGGTTTGAGTCGCGAGCGTGCTGGTTTCGAGGTGCGTGACGTACATAGTAGTCATTATGGACGTATTTGCCCGATTGAGACGCCGGAAGGACCAAATATTGGTTTGATCTCGTCTTTGAGTATCTACGCACGCGTCAATGAGTTTGGTTTTATTGAGAGTCCTTACCGCAAGGTTGAGAAGGGTCGCGTCACGGATAAGGTTGAGTTTCTGTCGGCCGACAAGGAAGAGCGCTACATCATTGCGCAGGCGAATGCGCCGCTTGCGGAGAATGGTCAATTTCGCAATCCGTTCGTGTCAGTTCGTCATCGTGGTGAATTTTTGGAAGTACCGGGTGAGGAAATTGATTATATGGATGTTTCGCCCAAGCAGGTCGTGAGTATTGCTGCGGGCATGATTCCTTTTCTTGAGCACGACGATGCAAACCGCGCCTTGATGGGCGCGAACATGATGCGTCAGGCTGTGCCTTTGCTGCGCGTGGAGCGTCCGTATGTGGCAACCGGTCTTGAGGAGCGTGCGGCGCGAGATTCCCATGTGATGGTACTTGCGGAGAAGGCGGGTGTGGTGGCGTATGTGTCGGCCAAGCGGATCGTTGTATCAGCAGACGGCAGCATGCCCACGAAAAAGACGCCGCCAGAAGAGTATCAGGAGTATCGTTTGCAGAAGTTTCGTCGGTCGAATGCCGGTACGTGCATCAATCAAAAGCCGATTATACGTTTAGGGCAGAAGGTGAAGGCGGGTCAAGCCCTTGCGGACGGTCCTGCTACGGATCAAGGCGAGCTGGCACTGGGCAAGAATTTGCAGGTGGCTTTCATGCCGTGGTCTGGCTATAATTTCGAGGATGCCATTCTCATCAGCCAGCGTCTGGTTCGCGAGGATGCCTTCACATCGATCCAGATTCAGGAATTCGAGGTAGGGGCTCGGGATACAAAGCTTGGACCGGAGGAGATTACACGGGACATACCGAATGTTGGCGAGGAAGCCCTGCGGAATCTAGGTTCCGACGGTGTGATCCGTCCGGGGGCCGAAGTTCGTCCGGGTGATATTCTCGTTGGCAAGATTACGCCGAAGAGCGAAACCGAGCTAGCACCGGAAGAGCGTCTTTTGCGTGCCATTTTTGGTGAGAAGGCGGCCGAGGTGCGCGACACATCGCTGACGGTTCCGAGTGGAACGTATGGTATTGTGATGGATGTGAAGGTGACGGCGCACAAGGAGGCCAAGACGGCAGACTCATCGCCTGCGCAACGGAAGCGCCAGCGCAAGACCATCGAGGAAGAGCACAAGGCCAAGCGTCAGGAGTTGCAGAATGACTTGACGGAGGGTTTGAGTAACATTTTGCTTGGTGAGAAAATTCCTTTAGACGTGGTGGATGTCGAGGCTGATGAAATCATCATACCCGCCAACCGTAAAATCACGAAGACGTTGCTGCGTAAGTTGGCGGCAGTTAGTGACCACATCCGGATTGAAAGCAGTCCGATTCAAATCAAGATTGATGATATCATCAGTGAATTCAAGCCGCGTTTTGGTGAACTGGATGAGGAGTTTGAGAGCTCGATCGAGCGTTTGGAAAGCGGCGATGATCTTGATTCGGGCATTATCAAGCAGGTGAAGGTTTATATTGCTGCGAAGAAGAAGCTGTCGGTTGGTGACAAGCTTGCGGGTCGCCATGGTAACAAGGGTGTTGTGGCCCGGATTGTTCCGGATGCTGACATGCCGTTCTTGCCGGATGGTACGCCGGTTGATGTTGTGCTCAACCCTCTAGGGGTGCCATCTCGTATGAATCTCGGTCAGGTGTTTGAGACGCATTTGGGTGCGGCTTGCAAAGCATTAGGCATGCATGCAGCGACGCCGGTGTTCGATGGTATCCCTGAAAAGGACATTGATGCTTTGCTGGCGAAGGCCGGATTGCCGGAAGATGGCAAGAGCGTACTGTATGATGGGCGCACGGGTGAGCGCTTTGATCAGCGCGTGGTAGTGGGGCAGATTTATATTCTGAAGCTCCATCATCTTGTTACAGACAAGATTCATGCCCGTGCCGTTGGTCCATACTCGCTGGTCACGCAGCAACCGTTGGGTGGTAAGGCGCAGTATGGGGGGCAGCGTTTGGGCGAAATGGAAGTGTGGGCTCTTGAGGCCTACGGCGTTGCCTATGCCCTGCAGGAGCTCTTGACTGTTAAGAGTGACGATGTGAGTGGTCGTACGCGTATTTACGAATCCATTGTCAAGGGTACGAATTCGCTGGATGCCGGTATGCCCGAGTCGTTCAGTGTATTGATCAACGAATTACGTGGCTTGTGTCTTGATGTTCAAGTGCAAGGTGAAAAGCGAAGCCGTTTACTATAAGCGCAGCATCCGGGAGGAACGACATTGAATCCAATTTACGGAAAAGAGACGAGTTACCTGAACGATTTTGGTTCTTTTGATTCGGTCGGTATTACACTGGCTGATCCTGAGACCATACGTGCATGGAGCCGCGGAGAGGTCAAGAATCCTGAAACGATTAACTATCGCACATACAAGCCAGAGCGTGGTGGTCTGTTTTGTGAGAAGATTTTTGGGCCTACGAAAGACTGGGAGTGCAGTTGTGGCAAGTATAAGCGGATCAAGCACAAGGGTGTGATCTGCGATCGTTGTGGTGTGGAAGTAACGCTTTCGCGCGTGCGTCGTGAACGTATGGGGCACATCGAGCTTGCCGTACCTGTTTCGCACATTTGGTTCTTCAAGTGTACGCCTAGCCGCATCGGTTTGATGCTTGATATGACGGCGAGCTCGTTGGAGCGTGTATTGTATTACGAGGATTACGTCGTGATCGATCCTGGCGAGACGCCGCTGAAAGAGCGTCAGCTTTTGAGTGAGGCGGATTATCGTGAAGCGCGCGAGAAATACGGCGACGATTTTTCTGCGAAGATGGGTGCCGAGGGTATTCGGGACTTGTTGGTAAAGGTTGATTTGCAGGCCCTTTTGGAGGAGTTGGAAGAGCAAGTCCAGAAGACGAAGAGCAAGCAGACACGCAAGAAGTTGTCCAAGCGGATGAAGGTTACGGAAGGATTCCGTACCAGCAATACGCGTCCGGAGTGGATGATTCTGGATGTGCTGCCGGTAATTCCGCCGGATTTACGTCCGTTGGTACCGCTAGAGGGTGGTCGGTTTGCAACATCGGATCTGAACGATCTCTATCGCCGCGTGATTAACCGCAATAACCGCTTGAAGAATCTGCAGCAATTAAAGACGCCGGACGTGATTATTCGCAACGAAAAGCGGATGTTGCAGGAAGCTGTTGATGCGGTGTTTGATAATGGTCGGCATGGTCGTGCGGTGACGGGGGCAGGCAACCGTCCGCTGAAGTCCTTGAGTGATATGTTGCGTGGTAAAGGCGGTCGTTTTCGTCAGAACTTGCTGGGCAAGCGCGTTGACTACTCCGGTCGTTCCGTCATTGTGGTTGGGCCAGAGCTGAAGCTTTGCCAGTGTGGCTTGCCGAAGAAGATGGCGTTGACGTTATTCGAGCCGTTTATCATTCGCAGGCTTAAGGAGATGGGTGTTGTTCATACGGTCCGTAGTGCCAAGAAGTTGATTGAAAAGCAGACCGATGATGTCTGGGACATCCTCGAGGAGGTGACCAAGGATAAGACGGTTATGTTGAACCGTGCCCCGACGTTGCACCGGTTGAGTATCCAGTCTTTCGAGCCTGTCCTTGTCGAGGGTGAGGCGATTCAGATCCATCCATTGGTTTGCACGGCATTTAATGCTGACTTCGATGGTGATCAGATGGCGGTGCACGTGCCGCTTTCGGTCGAGGCACAATTGGAGTCGCGCTTGTTGATGCTGGCATCGAACAATATTTTCTCGCCCTCCAGTGGTCAGTCTGTGATGACGCCGACGCAGGATATTGCGCTAGGGGTATATTACATGACGTCCATGGGGCAAGCTGATCGTTTGAAAGCCAAGCAGAATCTGGATGGTGCCGCGCAGGAGCGACTTCCGATCTTTGCGGACACGGAAGAGGTTCATTTGGCGTATGGAGAGGGTGCCTTCACGATTCACCAGCGCATTCGCCTGAAGAATCCAGATCATGGGCGCGATACGGCATTTGGTGATCAGGAAGCGCGTGTGATTGTAACGACGGTCGGCCGGGTATTCTTCAATGAGGTTTGGCCACCGGAGATGGGTTTCATCAACAAGACGGTCAACAAGAGCGTATTGGGTGATTTGATCTGGCATTGCCATAAGCGTGCGGGTCATGCTGCTACGGTGGTGGCCTTGGATAAGCTGAAGAAGACCGGCTTTGAGCAGGCCACGTTAGCCGGGGTATCCGTCGGGATGGTTGATATGATTATCCCGCGCGAGAAGTCGGATATCCTGCAAGAGGCGCGTGATGCGGTGAAGCAGGTGCGGGATCAATATCGGCAGGGTGTGATTACTGATGGTGAACGCTACAATAAGATTGTTGATATCTGGACGCATGCCACCGAAGAAATCTCGAATGCGATGTACACTGCGATTGACGAGAATGAGGGTAGTGGGGAGATCAACCCCGTATACATGATGGTTGACTCAAAGGCTCGTGGTAGCCGTCAGCAGATTCGTCAGCTTGCTGGTATGCGTGGTTTGATGGCCAAGCCTTCGGGTGAGATTATCGAGCGTCCGATTACAGCCAACTTTCGTGAGGGTTTGAGTGTGCTGGAATACTTCATCAGTACGCACGGTGCCCGCAAGGGTCTGGCGGATACGGCGCTCAAGACGGCTGATGCCGGGTATTTAACGCGCAAGTTGGTGGACGTTTCGCAGGATGTGATCATCATGGAGCCAGACTGCGGTACGGTGAATGGGATTGATGTGATGGCCATTTCCGAGGGAGATGAGGATTTGGTCGGGATCGACAAGCGTTTGATTGGTCGGACGGCTTTGAGTGATATTCTGCATCCATTGACAGGCGAGGTGCTGGTACCTGCGAGTGAGGAAATTGATGAAGTGCTAGCGCAGGCGATCAAGGATAGTGGTATTGATCGTGTGCGTATTCGCAGTGTGTTGACCTGTGAAAGCCGCATTGGTCTGTGTGCCAAATGTTATGGGCGTGATTTGGCGACGGGTCGTGCGGCCGAGATTGGTACAGCCGTTGGCATCATTGCCGCGCAGTCGATTGGCGAGCCTGGCACGCAGTTAACGATGCGTACCTTCCATATTGGTGGTACTGCGAGCTCGGTTTTCAAGCAGCCTGAGGTTAATGCCAAGAACAAGGGCACCGTGCGTTATCACGATTTGCGTGTGGTCACGAATTCGGATGGTGATCTTGTGGTGCTGAACAAGAATGGTTCGATCAGCATTCATGATGCCTCGGGGCATGAATTGGAGCGCTATACGCTGGCGATGGGAACGGTGCTGCAAGTTGACGATGGTAGCAGTGCGAAGAAGGGTGTCTGTCTGGCGAAATGGGACCCTTACAGTGTCCCGATTCTTGCAGAGCAGGCCGGTGTGATCCGTTTTCACGATTTTGTCGAGAATGTCTCGATGAAGAAAGAGGTTGATGAAGCGACCGGGATGAGCGGTACCGTGGTGTTGGACAGCAAGGAGAACCTCCATCCACAGATCATCATTGATGCCGAGGGTGGCGGTGGTGCCGAGCACGAAATTCTGGGATTCTATAGTATTCCTGCTGGTGCGCACGTTGTCGTGAAAGAGGGCGCGTTGGTGCAGCCGGGAGCGTTGTTGGCCAAGACGCCGCGTAAGGAGTCCAAGACGAAGGATATTACCGGTGGTTTGCCGCGCGTTGCCGAGCTTTTCGAGGCGCGTCAACCCAAGGATGCGGCCGAGATCGCCAAGATCGAGGGTGTTGTTGACTTTGGTGATAATCAGCGTGGTAAGCGCTGCTTGATCATTCGTGATGAGATGACGGGGGACACGGAAGAGCATTTGATTGCGATGGGCAAGCATATCGTTGTATTCAAGGGTGATCGGGTTCACAAGGGACAGCAGCTAACGGAAGGTCCCGTGGTGCCACAGGAGATTCTGGATGTTTGCGGTCCGCAGGAGTTGCAGGAGTACCTGGTTAATGAAGTACAGCAGGTCTACCGTTTGCAGGGTGTGGAAATCAATGACAAACACATCGAGGTCATTGTTCGGCAGATGTTGCGCAAGGTCAAGATCACGAATCCTGGCGACACGGAATTTCTCTGGGGTGAACAAGTGATGCGGCAGTATTTCCTGGAGGTGAACGAGAAGGCTTTGGCGGAGGGGCGTCGTCCAGCGGAAGCGGCACCGGCCCTTCTGGGAATCACGAAGGCTTCCCTTGAGACCGACAGTTTTATTTCGGCCGCTTCGTTCCAGGACACCACGCGCATTTTGACGGATGCGGCAACATTGGGTCGTGTAGATGAATTGCGCGGTTTCAAGGAGAACGTGATCATGGGTCATTTGATCCCGGGGGGAACTGGTTTTCCGACACATCGTCAAATCAAGCTGGTTGCCAATGCGGAGCCGGTATCGGAAGAGGATTTGATTGACATCCAGGAGCAGGAAAGAAAATTCGATCAGTTGTGGGATAAATAGCTTGAATTGTGTTATGGGAATGTATTATAGTTCCCGTTCGCTTGTAAAAACAGGGGAAACGATATGCCGACGATGAATCAACTGGTGCGAAAAGGGCGCCAGCCAATAAAGAAGAAGAGCAAATCTCGTGCGTTGACGAAATGTCCGCAGCGTCGTGGGGTTTGTCTGCAGGTAAAGACGATGACGCCGAAGAAGCCTAATTCGGCGTTGCGCAAAGTAGCGCGTGTGCGTTTGACAACGGGTTATGAAGTCAGTGCATACATTGGCGGGGAAGGGCATAACTTGCAGGAGCACAGCGTGGTTCTGGTTCGTGGTGGTCGTGTCAAGGATTTGCCGGGTGTGCGTTATCATGTTGTTCGTGGTGCGTTGGATTCCCTTGGGGTTAACAATCGTAAACGCGGTCGCTCGAAGTATGGGGTGAAGCGCCCGAAGAAGGCCGAGTGATCAGGAGTTAGATAAGTATGGCACGTAGAAGAAAAGCAGAGCGGCGCGCGGTGCTGGCGGATCCACGGTTCAATAGTGAACTAGTTGCGCGTGTGATTAATTACATCATGCGGATGGGCAAGAAGACGACCGCTGAACGAATTGTGTATGGGGCATTGGCTCGGATAGAGGAGAAGTCGGGGCAGGATCCGCTTGGCGTGCTGATTCGTGCGATTGACAATATCAAGCCTCGCGTTGAGGTGAAGTCGCGTCGCGTTGGTGGTGCGACCTATCAGGTGCCGGTAGAGATCAATCAGCGTCGTCAGTTAGCGCTGGCGTTGCGGTGGTTGGTGATGTATTCGCAGGGTCGCCGCGGCATGCCGATGGAGCAGGCCGTTGCCATGGAGCTTCTGGACGCCTTCAATAATCAAGGCAATTGTATCAAGAAGCGTGAAGATACGCATAAGATGGCGCAAGCGAATAAGGCCTTTGCGCATTATGCCTGGTAAGATTTGTTTTTGTTCTTTGAAATCGAGTAACAAGTAAGGTGCGGGCTTGAGTAGTCAGGCAGTATCAAAGCGCGGTGTGTCTTCGTCTGGTCGTGAATCAGACGATCGTAGCCGCGGTCTGGCGCAAGTCCGTAACATCGGGATCATCGCTCATATTGATGCCGGCAAAACCACTACCACTGAGCGCATGTTGTTTTATGCAGGTCGCGTACACAAGTTAGGCGAAGTGCATGACGGCAACACGGTCATGGATTGGATGGAGCAGGAGAAAGAGCGAGGTATCACCATAACCAGTGCTGCGACGACGTGTTATTGGCTTGATCATATGATCAATATCATTGATACGCCGGGTCATGTTGATTTCACCGTTGAGGTAGAGCGTTCTTTACGTATCCTTGATGGTGCGGTTGGTGTGTTTTGCGGTGTTGGTGGTGTGCAGCCGCAATCGGAGACGGTTTGGCGGCAGGCAACGCGGTATCATGTTCCCCGGATCGTTTTCATCAATAAGATGGATCGAATGGGGGCTTCATTCAGCCGGGTTGTTGATGAGATTCGAGAACGCCTTGGTGCGAATGCGGTACCCGTGCAATTGCCATGGGGGGAGGAAGAGCATTTTCAAGGTGTGATTGATCTGGTGCATATGGAAGCGCTTATGTTTGACGAGGGCTCGCAAGGGCTGGTTGTCGGCAAGCATCCAATACCCGATACATTACGTGCGGCCGCAGAAGCGGGCCGCGGAAAGCTTGTGGAAAAGGTTGCGGAATTGGATGATACCATTCTTGAGACCTATCTCGAAGAGGGCGACCTGTCTGCCGAAGTCCTTCAAGCAGGCATACGGCGGGTTGTGGTCACTAACGAGATGACGCCCGTTTTCTGTGGATCTTCTTTGAAAAATCGCGGTGTGCAGCCAGTGATGGATGCAATCGTGCGCTATTTGCCTTCTCCTTTGGATGTACCGCCTACGGAGGGGCATCATCCGAAGAGTGGTGCCTTGGTGCCATGCGAAGCGAATGATGCTGGTCCTTTGCGTGCGCTGGTTTTCAAGCTTGCTAACGACGCCTATCTTGGTCGGATTGCTTATGTACGTGTGTATTCCGGTGTTTTGCGTAAGGGTCAGAAAGCCTACAATCCACGGTTGCATAAGAGCGAACGCTTGATGGGGTTGATGCGTATACATGCTGATTCCCGCGAAGAGATCGATGCGTTGTATTCCGGTGAGATCGGGGCTGTCAGTGGTTTGAAGACAGCGTCGACGGGTGACACGCTATGTCCCGAGCATGATCCGCTGGAATTGGCACGCATTCGTTTTCCAGAGCCAGTGATGTCGATGGCTGTTGAGCCTAGGTCGCGGGCAGATCGTGAGAAGCTGGAGGGTGCTCTGCAGGCGTTGGTTGATGAAGATCCGACCTGCCACGTGAAGCTAGATGAGGAGACGGGCCAAACGGTGATTAGTGGCATGGGCGAGTTGCATCTGGAAATTTTACGAGACCGGATGTTGCGTGAGTTCAAGGTGGCGGCCAATACGGGGAAGCCGATGGTTGCATACCAAGAGACCGTTTCGCGTGATGGGAAAGGCAGCTTTTTGTTTGATCGTGATCTGGGTGGGCAGCGTCATGTAGCGAGCGTGACCGTTGAGGTAAGCCCGCGGGCGCGCGGTTCGGGGGTCGCAATCGAGGTTTTGGTTTCGGGTCGCGAGTTTACGGCTGATTTCCGATTGGCTGTAGAGACGGGGTTAAAGGATGGTGCGGTGACAGGGGTGCTGTCACGTTATGCGGTTACAGACATTGCGATTCGCGTAACCGCAGTGCAAACCGATGTAGAGTTTTCGACGGATGTTGCGTTTCGGACGGCGGCCACGATGGCGTTTCGCGAGGCGGTGCAGGCGGCTGCTCCGGTCTTGCTGGAGCCGATCATGGTGCTTGAGATTGTGACGCCGTCTGAATATATGGGGGATGTATTAGGGGATTTGAGCAGCCGGCGCGGGAAGGTCACAGACATGATCGCGAAGGGGGATGAGCAGGCCGTGCATGGTCGTGTTCCTCTGGCTGAGTTGTTTGGATACTCGACGGCGATCCGGTCGTTAACGCGAGGCCGGGCTAGTTACACGATGGAGCCGGTACAATTTGATGTTGTGCCGGTGCCGCTGACAAGAGAGCTACTGAACAGGTGAGAATGTCATGGATGGACAACGTATAAGAATTCGGCTGCAGGCTTACGATCACAGTGTACTGGATCAGGCCGTAACGGATATTATTGATACGGCACGGGGTACGGGGGCGCAAGTTGCCGGGCCGACACCTTTGCCAACGCGCATTGAGCGGTATACGGTTAATCGTAGCCCGCATGTAAACAAGAAGTCGATGGAGCAGTTTGAAATGCGAACACATAAGCGGCTGCTGGACATCATTGAGCCAACGGCCAAGACGGTAGATGAGCTAAAGAAGCTGAATTTGCCGGCTGGTGTCGACATAACGATCAAGATCTGAGAGAGAGAATCATGAACGGTATATTAGGCAGAAAATTAGGGATGACGCAGATCTTTGACGAGGCTGGCCGTCGCGTTGCGGTGACCGTCATTGCTGCGGGTCCGTGCCAGGTTGTGCAACGGAAGACGAAGGTGCGCGACGGCTACGACGCGGTGAAGCTGTGTTTTGAGCCACAGAAGGAGTCGCGTTTGGCGAAGGCGCAGGCGGGCGAGTATGGTAAGGCTGGCATTGATTGTCATCGTTTGATGCGTGAATTTCCTTGTGATGCGGCTGAAGAGCTTGCGCCCGGTGCCCGTGTCACGGTGGAGCAATTCGAGGGCGTTGGTTACGTGGATGTCGTTGGTACGAGTAAGGGGCGTGGATTTGCTGGAGTTGTGAAGCGTTACAACATGGCTGGTGGTCCGATGACGCATGGTGGTCACTCGAAACGTCGTGTTGGTTCGATTGGTCAGTGTTCTTTTCCGGCTCGGGTGATGAAGGGGCAGAAGATGCCAGGTCACATGGGTCATGTTCGCGTAACGCAGCAGAATTTAAAGCTGCTGGCCGTACGTGCAGATGAGAATCTACTTCTGGTACAAGGTGCGATACCTGGTCCGAATGGCGGGGTTGTTATCGTACAGAAAGCATTGAAGAAGGCAGGTAAGACGGCATGAGTACGATCAAGAAATATGATGCTTCCGGTGCTGAGGCCGGCTCGGTGACAATTGCCGATGAGAAATTGGAGTTAGAGCGTGGCGAGCAGGCTGTGCATGAGGTGGTGATCGCGCTGAATTTACGTCGTCGTGCGGGCACGGCTTCGACGTTGGTGAAGGGTGCCGTTTCGGGCACGGGTGCGAAGCCGTGGAAGCAAAAGGGTACGGGTCGTGCCCGCGCGGGCTACAAGCAGTCGCCGGTCTGGCGTGGTGGTGGTGTGGTTTTTGGTCCGCATCCGCGGGTGTACGATGCCAAGGTGAATCGCAAGGTTCGGGATTTAGCGTTTCGGCGTGCCTTAAGCGAGAAGGTTGCGGAGGGTGCGGTGCGGATTGTCGAGCCGTTGATGGTAAGCGAGCCGAAGACCCGCGCGGCCGCGGCATTGTTGAAAGCGCAGGGTGTTACGGGGCCGGTGTTACTGGTAACGGAGAATCTGGATGCGAATCTGGTTCGTGCAGTGCAGAATCTACCGCGAGTAGAGCTGCGTGCGGCCAAAGATGTGAACGTGTACCAATTGCTGCGGTATCCGTTGGTTCTGGCAAATGAAGCTGGTTTTGCGGAACTGACTGCGCGGCTTGGAAAGTAAGGTGTGTGAGGTATGAAAGATTCACGAGCGGTGATCAAGCGGATTCAGGTAACCGAGAAGGGTACGCATCTTGCGGAGCAGCGGAAGTACTTGTTCACGGTAGCGCCGGATTCGAATAAAATCGAAATCAAGCGTGCGGTGGAGCAGTTATTCGATGTGAAGGTCGAGAAGGTCAACACAATGAATTATGAAGGCAAGAAGAAGCGCCAGCGCACAATGAAGTATGGGAAACGGCCAGATTGGAAGCGTGCAGTGGTTACGCTTGCAGCAGATCATAAAATCGACTTGGCTTAATGCGGCATAAGCCGGACAGGAAGACGAAATGGCACTGAAAAAATATAATCCTACGACCCCGAGCTTGCGGTTCACGACCGTTTCGGCGTTCGAAGAGATCACAAAGAGTCAGCCGGAGCGCGCTTTGGTTCGCCCTCGCAAGCAGAATGCTGGGCGCAACTCCTCGGGAAGAATCACCGTCCGCCACCGCGGGGGTGGTCACAAGCGGAAGCTTCGTATTATTGATTTCAAGCGTGACAAGGCCGGGATACCGGCACGCGTTGCGGCGATCGAGTACGATCCGAACCGTTCGGCGAATCTGGCGTTGCTGCATTATGCAGATGGCGAGAAGCGCTACATATTGGCACCGGCGAAGCTACAGGTTGGTGCGCAGGTGTTATCCGGGGATCAGGCCGAGGCGGAGGTTGGTAATGCCATGCCTTTGGCGCGCATCCCGCTGGGCATGTTCGTACACAATCTGGAGTTAGAGCCAGGGCGTGGGGGTAAGGTTTGCCGGAGTGCTGGAAACAGCGCGCAATTGATGTCCCGCGAGGGCACGCTTGCACAGGTGAAGTTGCCGAGTGGCGAGATTCGGATGATTAATGTTCGTTGCATGGCAACGATTGGTCAGGTGGGGAATGCAGACAAGTCAGGCACGAGCATGGGCAAGGCCGGGCGGAAGCGCTGGAAGGGGATTCGTCCGACCGTACGCGGTGTGGCGATGAATCCGGTCGACCATCCGATGGGTGGTGGTGAGGGCCGGACATCTGGTGGTGGACATCCGGTGTCGCCATGGGGTCAGTTAGCCAAGGGCGGCAAGACACGCTCGCGGCGCAAACCTTCGAACAAGTTCATAGTCAAGCGGAGAAAATAGCATATGGCACGTTCAATTAAAAAGGGTCCGTATGTTGACCCCAAGCTGATGGAAAAAGTCGAGCGGATGAATCGTTCAGGAGATCGTCGTCCTTTCAAGACCTGGTCGCGGCGGTCGATGATACTGCCGGAATTTGTGGGTCACACAATGGGCATTCATAATGGCAAGCAGCATATTTCTGTTTTTATAACGGAGAACATGGTGGGTCATCGTCTGGGAGAGTTTGCGCCGACGCGGGCATTTCGTCGGCATGGTTCGCATACGGATAAGACGGTTTCGCTGAAGTAGTTTGAGCGACGGGGAGAGCATGATGGAAATTCAGTCGATAAGCAAGAATGTGCGGGTATCGCCGACGAAGGTGCGTGACATGGCGCGTCGGATGCGTGGGATGCCTGTAGACAAGGCGTTGCAGATGACAACGGTCAGCGAGCGCAAGGCGGCGTATTATCTGGGGAAGACCCTGAAGTCCGCGATTGCGAATGCCGAGAATAATGCGGATTTGCCGGTGGAGTCCTTGCGTGTCAAGGAGGCGCGTGTGGATGAGGGTGCGCGGATGAAGCGATTCTGGCCGCGGGCGCGTGGCATGGTAAGCCGGATTGAGAAAAAGATGTGTCACGTCAAGATTGTTTTGACGGACGAGGAATAAATAGGTAAAAAGACGGGCTTTTGACGCTTGCCCAAGGAGGAGTAGGTTTTGGGACAAAAAATCAATCCGATAGGACTGCGTGTAGCAGTTGATAAAGACTGGCGTTCGCGCTGGTTTGCGACGAAGCGCACGTATGGCACTTTGTTAAGTGAGGATTTAAAGATCCGTGACGTTGTGAAGCAGCGCCTTGAGGGCGCATCACTGGCGCGTGTTGATATCGAGCGTTATGCGAATCGGGTGCGTGTGAGTTTGCACACGGCGCGTCCGGGGGCGGTGCTTGGTCGTAAGGGGCAAGAGTTGGAGAAGATGCGCCAGCAGATTGCGAAGTTTACGGGCAAGGAGATTTACATTGAGATCCAGGAGATTCGTGATCCGGACTGTAATGCCCAGTTAGTGGCGGAGAACATTGCCTTGCAGATGGAGCGTCGTGTTTCGTTTCGTCGTGCGATGAAGCGTGCGATCAAGATGGCTATGGATCTGGGTGCGGAAGGGATCAAGATTCGTACAGCGGGTCGTTTGGGTGGTTCGGAACTGGCGCGTGTGACGTGGGACAAGGAGGGTCGGATTCCTCTGCACACGCTGCGCGCGAATATCGAGTATGGTTTTGCGGAAGCAGCTACGACGGCGGGTCGCATCGGGGTCAAGGTTTGGATTTGCAAAAAGCCCGAGGATAAGTCTGTCAAAGTTAAGAGGTGATAAGAGAGGAGCGGTGCAAGAATGCCGTTGATGCCAAAGAGGACAAAGCACCGTAAGGTGATGAAGGGAAGCCGTGCGGGGTTCACCAAGTCTGGTGCGACCGTTGCGTTCGGTGAGTACGGTTTGAAGACGATGGATCGAGGTTGGTTGAAGGCGACGCAGATTGAAGCGTGCCGTGTAGCGATTAATCGCCACATGAAGCGTCGTGGTAAGTTGTGGATACGTGTGTTTCCTGACAAACCGATAACGACGAAGCCGATTGAAGTACGTATGGGCAAGGGTAAAGGTAATCCGGAGTATTGGGTTGCTGTTGTAAAGCCGGGCCGCGTGTTATTCGAGATCGGTGGTGTGACGGAGGCGATGGCGCGTTCGGCCTTGCGTTTGGCGGATGCCAAGCTGGGTTTGCGTACGCGGCTGGTGAAGCGTGGCGAGAATTAACGAATTGGTAATGGGAACAAAATCATGAAGGCAGCCGAGATTCGGGATCGCAGCACAGAGGAGTTGCTGGGCCTGTTGGATGAGAAACGGCAGGCGTTGTTTGAGCTTGAGGTTCGGAAGGGTGTGGCAGATGAGGCCAGCAATCCGTTACTGGCGCGTATATTGCGTCGTACGATTGCCCGGATCCAGACAGTGATGAAAGAGCGGGAAAGAGAGCAGCGTCATGGGTGAGCAAGATAAACCAACGCGGGGGCGTCGCAAGACAATGAGCGGCGTGGTCAAGAGCCGTAGCGGTGACAAGACGGTTGTAGTGGAGACGGAAGTGCGCAAGGCGCATCCGATTTATGGCAAGACGACGCGTCAGCGTACTCGATTTCATGCGCACGACGAGCGCAATGAAGCTGGTGTGGGCGACATGGTCACGATCATGGAGTCGCGTCCGATGAGTCGGATGAAGCGTTGGCGCGTAGTTCGTGTCACGCAGAAGGCGGTGTTATTGGACACGGGGGTGAAGGCATGATCATGGAGCAGACAAACCTTGTGGTAGCGGATAACACGGGTGCCCGGAAGGCGATGTGTTTCCGGGTGCTGGGTCAGCGCAAGCGTTATGCGCATGTGGGTGACATCATCAAGGTTGCCATCAAAGAGGCGCAGCCAAATGGCACGATCAAGAAGGGTCAAGTATGCACGGCACTGATCGTTCGTACGAAGCATCCGGTGCGTCGTACCGACGGTTCGGTTCTGCGTTTTGATAACAATGCCGTGATTTTGATCGATGGCAACAAGAATCCGATTGGATCGCGTATTTTTGGTCCGGTGGCGCGTGAGCTTCGCGAGAAGAATTTCATGAAGGTTGTATCACTGGCACAGGAAGTTCTATAAGCGACGTGCAGGAAGGAAATTGAACGTGAGTATCGGTAGAATCAAAAAGGGTGACGAGGTGGTAATCACCACGGGCGTAGATGCAGGCAAGACGGGCAAGGTTTTGCGTGTGGATCGGGTGAAGGGTCGGGCGTATGTGGAGGGTTTGAACATTCGTCGTTGCACGATTAAGCGTTCCAGTGAACATCCGCAGGGTGGTATGCTTGATCGGGAGGGAGGCGTCGCATTATCGAATCTGATGCCTTATGATCCAAGCGCGAAGAAGGGGGTTCGCGTTGCGCGGGTGGTAGATGGTGATCGGCGGGTGCGCAAGAGTAGAGCAGGAAGTCACGTATTTGATTGAGGGGATCATGGCGAACTTAAAAGAGAAATATAAGAAGGATGTGGTGCCTGCGCTCAAGCAGAAGCTTGGTGTGGGTAATCCGATGATGGTGCCGCGTGTGAGCAAGGTGATTGTGAACATGGGCATGGGGATCGTGGACAAGGATACCCAGAAGCGGTTGATCGAGGAGCTTGGGCGGATAACCGGCCAGCGTGCGGTGGCGTGCAAGGCACGGCAGAGCATCTCGAATTTCAAGTTGCGGGAAGGGATGATCATTGGTGCGAAGGTCACGTTGCGTGCGGATCGTATGTACGATTTTCTGGAGCGGTTGATGAATGCTGCTTTACCGCGTATTCGGGACTTTCGGGGTGTTTCGAAGAAGGGTTTTGACGGCAACGGTAATTACACGTTGGGGTTGAAGGAGCAGACGATTTTCCCTGAGATTGATCCGAATCACACCGGTGCAGCGCAAGGGATGGACATCACGATTGTAACGACAGCAGAGACAGATGATGCGGCGCGCGAGTTGCTGGCGTTGCTTGGGATGCCGTTTGCATCCTGATTATTTGAAACGGAGGAAAGACATTGGCTAAGACAGCATTAATTGAAAAGTCCAAGCGGACGCCGAAGTTCCAGGTGCGTACGTACCATCGCTGCAATCGTTGCGGTCGTTCAAGAGGGTATATGCGTAAGTTTCAGCTGTGCCGTATTTGTTTTCGCGAGTTAGCCTCGCAGGGACAGATTCCAGGCGTCACGAAGGCTAGTTGGTAGGGAGTAAGGACTATGAGTGTAGCAGACCCAATATCGGATATGCTGACCAGAATCCGGAATGCTGTGGATACGGGTAAGGCCCGAGTCAGTATGCCTGGTTCGAAGATGAAGGCGGAAGTGGCTCGGGTTTTGAAAGCCGAGGGTTTTGTCCGTGATTATGCGGTGGAGGATGTAGACGGTAAAAGCACCTTGACAGTGTTCCTGCGTTATGGCGCACGGCGGACACCGGCCATACGTGGTTTGCGTCGCATCAGTAAGCCGGGATTGCGCAAATACAGCCGGGCGGCTGATTTGCCGCGTATTTTAGGTGGCATGGGCGTAGCGATTGTTAGCACGTCGCAGGGATTAATGACGGACAAGGAGGCACGGGCAAGGAACGCGGGTGGCGAATTGCTTTGTGCGATCTGGTAAGGAGCGAACAATGTCCAGAATTGGATTACAACCAGTACAGTTGCCCGCAGGGGTGAAGGTTGCGTTGGATGGCGGGGTGTTGGATGTTAGCGGGCCGAAAGGTGCGTTGCAGTTGCAGCTTCCCGAAGGTGTTCTTGTTGAGCAGGTCGAGCAGGAAATTCAGGTGAAGCGTATTGCGGATCGTTTTCGTGCGGTACACGGGCTGGTACGCAGTTTGATTGCCAACATGGTAACGGGTGTGACAGAGGGGTATCGCAAGGATTTGGTCATCAATGGTGTTGGTTTTCGTGCGGCACTGAATGGTCGTACGCTGAGCATGTCTCTTGGTTTTGCCTCACCGGTGGAGTATACGGTTCCTGAGACGGTAACCGTAGCGGTGAACAACAACACAGAGATTACGGTGTCGGGGATAGACAAGCAGCAGGTTGGTAATGTGGCTGCGCGGATCCGGTCTTACTATCCTGCTGAGCCTTACAAGGGCAAGGGTGTTCAGTACAAGGGTGAGCGCATCAGGCGTAAGGAAGGCAAGACGGTTGCCTAGTTTTTTTTGAAGCAGGAGTTGAAGATGAAAGTACAGTCCCGAAAGAGTTCACGCTTGCAGCGGCATAAGCGTATACGCAAGCGCGTCAGCGGCACGGCGGTATGTCCGCGGTTGTCCATCATGGTTTCGAACCGCAGCATGTATGCGCAGTTGGTTGATGATACGGAGGGGCGGACGCTAGCGTCTGCTGATAGTTTACAAGAGGGGAACCCGACGGTTGCTAGCGCACAAGCTCTGGGGGAACGTTTAGGGGTTGTTGCCAAGGAAGCGGGCATCACGCGTTTTGTAACTGACCGGGGCGGGTTTCGCTTTCATGGTCGGGTACGGGCGATCGTCGATGGTGTTCTGGCGTCCGGTTTATCGAATGGTAAGGAGGCGAATTAAGCATGACGGACGTGAAAGAGAATGCACCGAAGAGTGACTTGGAGGAGCGGGTTGTATTTGTCAACCGTTGTTCGAAGGTCGTAAAGGGTGGTCGCCGTTTCAGTTTCAGCGCAATTGTTGTTGTCGGGAATCGCGATGGTATGATCGGTTACGGATTTGGCAAGGCCAATGAGGTTTCGGATGCGATTAGCAAGGGTGGCGACATTGCGAAGAAGTCCTTGTTTGCCGTCCGGATGAAGGAGCGGACGATTCCGCATGAGGTTATTGGTAATTTTGATGGTGCACAGGTGTTGTTGCGTCCAGCTGCCCCTGGTACGGGTGTTATTGCAGGTGGCGGGGTTCGTGCGGTGCTTGAAGTAGCTGGTTACCGCGATATTTTGGCAAAATCCCTTGGTAGCAATAACAAGGTGAATGTTGTAAAAGCAACCGTTGATGCATTGAGCCAGTTACGTTCGCGGGATGAGATCGCTCGTGTACGTGATCTGGTTGTTTGAACGTCCCATAGCGGATTTTAAGGAGCAGGATCATGGATTTACATTCATTAAGCAAGACCCCAGGGGCGCGCCATCGTGCGAAGCGTCTTGGTCGTGGAATGGCATCGGGCAAGGGCAAGACGAGCGGTAAGGGGCATAAGGGGCAGATGGCGCGCAAGGGTCACAAGCGCAAGCTGGCGTTTGAAGGTGGCCAGATGCCCTTGATTCGGCGTTTGCCGAAGCGCGGTTTCAAGAATCCGACTCGCAAGGAATATGTGGGTGTTAATGTGGGCTCGCTGGAGCGTTTTGCGGATGGTGATGTCGTTGATGCGGCAGCATTGAAGCGCGTCGGGTTGGCGAATGGATCATTTGACGGCATCAAGGTTCTGGGCCGGGGTGATCTCGGGCGCAAGTTGACGGTGAAGGCCACCTCTTTCAGTGCTGCAGCCAAAGCAAAGATCGAAGCTGCAGGCGGAAGCTGCGAAACGGAATAAAGACGATGTTGAAGACTTTCGCCAATTGTTTCAAGATTCCTGAATTGCGGCAGCGTATTTTGTTTACGCTGGGGTTGGTATTCATTTGTCGCGTACTTGCGCTGGTACCGACGCCGGGCGTAAACGCAGCGGCTTTGCAGCGCGTAATGGATGCGATCCGTGATCAGTTTGGCGGTGGTCTGATCGGCATGATCAATATGTTCAGCGGGGGCGCACTGGGGCGTAGTGCGGTTGGTGCGCTTGGCATCATGCCGTACATCAGTGCCTCGATTATCATCCAGTTGATGACGGCCATTATTCCGCAACTGGAGCGGTTGTCGCGCGAGGGTGATACCGGGCGGGCAAAAATAACGCAATATACGCGTTATTTGACATTGGCTATTTGTCTGGTGCAGGGTTTTTTGCTGGCGCTGACGTTGGAGCGCGGTTTTGGGGAGATTGCTGGCGGGGATCAGATTGTATCGCCAGCAATAGCTGGTTGGGGTTTTCGTTTTGTGACCGTGCTCACTGTTACGACGGGAACGATGTTGATGATGTGGCTTGGTGAGCAGATCACGGAGCGTGGTATTGGTAATGGCATATCGCTTGTTATTACGATCAACATCATCAGTGATTTGCCGTTAGCGGTTGGGGAGTCGATTGCTTTGTTTACGCCGGTTGCGGGGCATGCGACGCATGGACCTTTCGAATTGACGTTTTTGCTTGCGATGATTTTTTTGGTGACGGCAGCTACGGTTTTGTTGACCGAGGGTGTTCGTAAAATTCCGATTCATACAACGCGCCGTGTGGTTGGCAAGAAAGTGTACGGAGGCCAGAATACGTATATGCCCTTGCGTGTGAATTACTCGGGGGTTATGCCGATTATCTTTGCTTCGGCGATTATTATTTTTCCGGCGGCGTTATTGCTGCGTATTCCTGCGACGCGGCAGGTCGGTGCGATGTTGCAGGGTGGGCAGCCGCTGTATCTGGTGGTCTTTGGTCTGATGATCCTGTTTTTCTCGTATTTCTGGGTTGCAACGCAGTTTAACCCGCTTCAGATTGCGGATGATCTTAAGAAGAGTGGCGGTTATGTTCCCGGCGTTCGTCCGGGGCGTTCCACGGCAGATTTTCTTGATAATACGATGACGCGGTTAACGTTGGCGGGCGCGGTTTTTCTGACAGCCATCGCGATATTGCCGGATCTTCTGGCGCAATACTTGCGGGTACCGCCGATGGTAGCGCGATTTTTGGGTGGAACAAGTTTGCTGATTATGGTGGGCGTCATTCTGGATACGGTTCGGCAAATTGAATCTCATCTTGTCATGCACCACTATGACGGGTTTCTGGAGCGCGGCAACCGCATTCGCGGGCGTCGGGGCTAATGTTTTTTGGTGTATAGGCGGGTTTCAGGCATGATTGTAGTAAAGCGGGCGTTTGAGCTCGAGGCGATGCGTGCGAGCTGTCATTTGGCGGCAGTCGTGCGTGACAAGGTGAAGGCATCGGTTTCGCCAGGGGTTACGACGGGTGAGCTTGCGGATTATGCGGGGGATTTGATTTCGGGCGAAGGGGCGTCGTGTGCATTTCTCGGGTATCATGGGTTTCCGGGAAAGATTTGCATCTCGGTTAACGATGAGGTTGTGCATGGGATTCCTGGTTCCCGTGTGCTTGCGATCGGTGATGTGGTTAGTTTGGATTTTGGTGTATTGCTAGATGGTTTTTATGGTGATACGGCGACAACTGTTTTGGTGGGCGTGACGGATCCGGAATTGATTCGTATGGTGCGGGTGACGGAGAAGTCGCTTTACGACGGACTTGCGCAAGCGCAGGAAGGCGGGCGGCTTTCGGACATCTCGCATGCGATCCAAAAGACAGTTGAGGGGGCAGGTTTTTCGGTTGTGCGGGACTTTGTGGGGCATGGTATTGGTCGTGCCTTGCACGAGGATCCGCAAATTCCGAATTATGGACGGGCTGGTCGTGGTCCGATTTTGCGACGGGGGATGACGTTGGCGATTGAGCCGATGGTTAATAAGGGGCGAGCATCGACGCGGGTATTGGCAGATGGTTGGACCGTGGTTGCGCGTGACGGTAAGCCATCGGCTCATTTTGAGCATACGATAGCGATTGGCGGGGATGGTGTTGAAATTCTCACCAAGGGGTAAGTTTTTAGTAGACGGATGCGATCAGATGGGTTAGATTGTCTGGCTTTTTGGAGATAAGTAGAGGGTTCGGTCATGAAAGTAAGAGCTTCAGTAAGAAGAATGTGTGAGCAGTGCCGCGTGATCAAGCGCCGTGGTGTGGTTCGTGTGATCTGCACGAATCCGCGGCACAAGCAGCGTCAGGGTTAGTTTTTAGCAGTTTATCGAGGAACATAAGGAGCGGTTGTTATGCCGAGAGTATTAGGTGTGGATATTCCTGGGCGGAAGCAGATTTTGTATTCGCTGCGTTACATTTACGGGGTCGGTCCGACGTTATCGGCAGAGATTATTGCGAAGGCCGGGATTGAGGCGACGAAGAAGGCGGATGATTTAACGCCGGAAGAGTTGCGTCGTTTGATTGATGTTATCCAGAATGGTTATCGTGTTGAAGGTGATATGCGTCGTGAGGTTACCGGTAATATTCGGCGTTTGATCAGTATTGGTAGCTATCGTGGGTTGCGGCATCGGCGCGGATTGCCGGTACGGGGGCAGCGCACGAGTACGAATGCGCGGACGCGCAAGGGGCCTCGTCGTACGGTGGGTGCGGTACGTGGCAAAGACGCGCGTGCAGCAGCAAAGAAGTAACAGTCGTTTTTCGTAAGCGGTTCTGAAGGAGAGCAGGCATGGCTGAAGAGATTGAGAAAGAAGTTGCGGATGTTAAAGTAGCGGAAGATGTTTCGCGCAATGATGATCCGCTGGCAGATCCTGCCGCGGTGGTGGAGCCGGTGAAGCGGGCGAAGTTGAAAGGTCGCGGTATTCCGGTTGGTATTGCGCACATTCGGGCGAGTTTCAATAATACGCAGGTAGCGATCAGTGACCCCAAGGGTGGTGTGATTGCGTGGAGCAGCGCGGGTCGGGCAGGTTTCAAGGGTTCGCGCAAGAGCACGGCATTTGCCGCCACCTTGGTTGCGCAGGAGGCTGGTCGTGTGGCGGCTTCCAAGGGGATGCACGAAGTGGAGGTTCGTCTGCAGGGTGCGGGAGCCGGACGTGAGAGCGCGGTTCGTGGTTTGCAGTCGGCCGGTTTAAGTGTGACGGCGATTCAGGATATCACACCTGTTCCTCACAATGGTTGCCGCCCGCGCAAGCGTCGTCGGGTTTAAGGCAGTTTCAGTCGGTTTAGGTAACTTGAATTCACACAATGGATGCCCGTCGGGCGGACGGAATAAATAAGGGGAAACAGCAATGCCCATACGAGTCAGCAAATTTGAAAAGCCCAGTCAAGTGGTGCGGGATGATAAAACCGCGACGTCCGAATATGCGCGGTTTGTCGCCGAGCCGTTCGAAATTGGTTATGCGCGAACAATCGGAAATTCCTTGCGTCGGGTATTATTGTCGTCGATCGAAGGCGTTGCGATAACGGCGGTTCGCATTGAGGGTGCCGATCATGAGTTTTGCGCGATTGAAGGTGTTCTGGAAGATGTGACGGATATCATATTAAATTTGAAAAAGGTGTTGATACAGACTGAGGTACGCGAGACGCGTGTGCTGTATTTGTCAGTTTCGGGTCCGGGCGAGGTAAAAGCGAGCGATATTCAGATTGGTGATTATGGTACGATTCTGAATCCGGATCTTCGGATTGCCACGATCTCAGATGCCAAGACGCTTTCCATGGAGCTGACGGTTGAGGTTGGTCGTGGTTATCGGCCTTCCGAGTGGAATAAAAAGCCCCAGCAGGAAATCGGATTGATACCTGTCGATGCTGCTTTTTCGCCGGTACGCCGGGTGAATTTCGAGACGGGCAATACGCGCGTCGGACAGCGGACGGATTATGATAAGCTTATCATGGATATCTGGACAGATGGTCGCGTACGCCCAGAAGAGGCGTTGCGCCTGTCGGCCGCGATTCTTGCGCATCATCTGGATGTGTTTGTGCAGTATGATGACAAGGAAATTGAATTTGAAGAGGGCACAGAGGAAGAGAGTTCTTCGCAGGAAGAGCTGCGTCGTAAGCTCAACATGAGTGTCAACGAGATAGAGTTGAGTGTGCGTGCTGCCAATTGCCTGAACAATGCCAACATCACGACGGTGGGCGAGTTGGCGATGAAAACGGAGCAGGATATGCTCAAGTATCGCAATTTTGGCAAGAAGTCGTTGAATGAGATCAAGGCCAAACTGGAAGAGTTAGGGTTAGGATTGGGAGTAGCCATTGATCCGTCCCTGCTTGAAAACATGAAATAATCGGAGAATTCTCGATGAGGCATCAAAAACAAAATGTCAAGCTAGGGCGGAGCCCTTCGCATCGCAAGGCGTTGGTATCGTCGCTGGTTTGTAATTTAATCAAGCGCCGTCGTATTACGACAACGGTACAAAAGGCCAAGCTTGCCCGGATTGAGGCGGAAAAGATTGTGACGCTGGCACGTAAGGGGTCGTTGCATGCGCGTCGGTTGGCGGCATCGCGATTGCGGCAACCGGATGCGGTTGCGCAGCTTTTTGCTGACATCGTGCCGTTATGTGAAGGGCGTCCGGGGGGGTATACGCGTATTCTCAAGCTTGGGCGTCGCCGTAGCGATGGCGCGGAAATGGCGATTCTTGAATGGGCTGGTGTCGCCGTGGTCGCAGCACCGGAGCAAAGCACGGAAGAGTAGTTTTGCCGCCACATTGATCTAAAAACGCGTTGCTTGTAGCATCGCGTTTTTTTTTGTATCAAATTTCCACGGGAAGGCCGTTGGTATATTTTTGCATTATGTGGGCTCTTGTGCTAGCATGACGGCACTGTGAAAACCAATCGATCACTTTTGTATCTTTCGGGTCTTGCTTGTATCGTTGCGGTGGGGTTTTGGTATCATGGGTTTCTGTCATTGCGTGACACGGCAGGGCCTGACACAGCCAGGGAAGCGCCTGTGGTGGAGCGTTCGCCTGCTTTCGCACAAAGAATTTTGCAGGAATTGGATTTTGCTTCAATTTCTTCGATCCCCGTCGCTTCGGTAGTTCGCGCTGCAGGCGTTGCGGATCGTTATGCTGGTGCCGACACGCTTGCGGTTAGATGGTCGGAAACTGGTGCGGATGGTGTTGTGGGCCGTGTCCGGTTGGTCCGGACTGCGAGCAAGCACCCGTATCATCGTGTCGAGGAATTGCTGCAAGAGCATGCGGATGGCTCGCGTGCGTTGCTGCAGCAACACGCTATGGCTGCCGACCATATTGTTGTTGTGTTTGACAGCACATTGCCAGAGGTTCGAATTGCAGATGCCCTAGCCGGTGTTGGTTTGCGATTGCACAAATCTACGGGGATTCCCGGTGGTTATCTGGTGGGTGGGCATGGAGAGCTTTCGATCGACACGGTGCCGGAATTGCTGCGTGCGGCTGCGGTGTTGCGTGGTGCCGCCGTGTCCGAACCCAATTTTGTATACTGGCATGCCGGGCGCACGCCGGATGATCCGCTTTTTCCTGATCAGTGGGGATTGTCGCGCATCAATATGCCGGATGCGTGGGCAGCGACGCAAGAGACGAGTACGGTGATTGTGGCGGTTTTTGATACGGGAACGACACGTGACCATCTGGATTTATATGATAATCGTTGGATAAACGATGGCGAGGAGATGGATTCAGGCCTCGATGACGATGGTAACGGATATATAGATGACCGTTATGGGTGGAATTTTTACAGCAAGCACAATGATCCTACGGATTTACACGGTCATGGCACGCATGTGCATGGTATCATAGGGGCGGTAGGGAATAATGCGTTGGGTATCGCTGGCGTCGGGTGGGGTGTTCGCACGTTGCCAATCGCATTTATGGGGGCAACGGGCAATGGTTTTGCTGCGGATGCGGCATCGGGTTTGTATTATGTGCAGGAGTTTGTTTCGCGCGGCTATCCGATTCGCGTCACGAATCATAGTTGGGGTGGGGGTAGCTATTCCGAGATTCTGGATACGGCGTTCCGGCATGTTTCCGGTGATGTTGTTCATGTTGCGGCTGCTGGAAACACATCGTTCGGCGGGACGAACAATGATATTCAGCCTTTTTATCCGGCGAGTTTTGGATTGAGCAACATGCTGGCGGTTGCCAACAGTACCGATTTGGATCGATTGCGTTCAGATTCGAACTATGGTCGTGGGAGTGTGCATTTGGCTGCGCCTGGTGCAGGTATTATCAGCACCGTGCTAAGTGGTGGATACGGGAGCAAGAGTGGAACGTCAATGGCAGCACCGCATGTTGCGGGTGTGATGGCGTTGCTGATGGATGCATTTCCATCGAAATCTTCGGCGGACTTGCGGGCAGCCTTATTGCGTGGGGTTGCGCCGGTCGATGCCCTTGATGGGCGTGTGGTAACGGGCGGTCGGCTGGACGCACGCGGTGCTTTGCTTGCGGTTGGGCCGGTGATCGATCATGTGCCGCATCCGAATGTGGATGCTGAGATGCCACACTACGATATTACTGCCACGATTCGTCCGGGTGTTTCGCTGCTGGCCGAGAACGGGGTTCGGTTGTATTGGGATACCGATGAAACGTTTGTGCATGGTCACGTGGTTACGATGGATGCAGTTGGTGCTGGTGTGTTTCATGCTGCGATCCCGAAGGGTGCGCAGGGCAACCGGATGTATTATTGGATTGAGGCGATCGGGCTGGAGGGGAAGCGTGCGACACATCCCGCTGCTGCGCCGGCTGCGGTGCACGCTTTTGATATTACGTTTCCGGTTGACGTTCACATACAGGGGTTGCCGGGATTATATGGTGATGTGAGCCCGTCTTACGGGCGCCACCAGATCCCATGGGGATCCACGGTTTTGTTTACAGCCCCTGTCTATACGCCTGCCGAGGCGGGAACACGCTGGCGCAATGTCGGGTGGGATGGTGCTGGTTCGGTTCCTGCGACCGGTGTAACCAACCAGTTTTCCTTATTGCTGGGGCAGACATCCTATCTGATCTGGCGCTGGCGGCAGCAATTTGCATTGGATGTTATGTCAATGCCTGAAGGTGTGCTTACGCAGAGCAGATGGTGGGATATTGGCGATCAAGCGCAAACGCCAGCGGCACCATGGGATATTGTGATTGGTGATGTGTTGTGTCAGTTTGTGGGCTGGTGGGTGGATGGGGAGCGCCAATCCGCCATGGGGACGCGTGCTGTGAATCCTGTTACCGGTGTTACCATGGATCGTGCACGGCGTGCGGTGGCGCACTATGTGCCGGCCGCCTTGGATAGCGATGGTGACGGGCTACCGGACTGGTGGCAGCTTTATCACTTTGGTCATTTGGATTTCGGGGCAGATGATGATCCTGATGGAGATGGATTCAGTAATGCCGCAGAATATGCGGATCGTTCGGATCCGACAGATCCGGATTCCTATCCCGAGGGGCCGTCGATAGATGTATGGGCTTTGCCGGCAGCTGTGGATGTGCCGGGGCCATGGCTGATCCAGGCTTCGGTGACAGACAGGGTTGATGTTGCGGTTGTTCTCTTGCATTGGCGAGAGGTTGGCGATGGCGTCTGGCAGGCGGTACGGATGCAGGCGGTCGATGCTGAGATGGGCATATATCAGGCTCTGATAGAAGGACCGGAGGGGCCTGGTCGGGTGCTGGAATATCGTGTATTTGCGGAAGATGCTGCGCAGTTACATACGACATCGGATGTTTATGTGTTTCGCGTTGATTATCCCGTGCTGCGTTTCGGTGTGTTGGATCACGATGTGATGCTTACAAGCGGAGAGCAGCAAGTCATTCGGTTGGCGGTTACCAATGAAGGAACGTCCGTCTGGCATTGGCGTACGTTGTATGGTTACGCAGATCCTGTTGCGCGCCCGCCGCTGGCAGGATGGACGAGTGGGGGGCTCAATGATCAATGGCATGTATCGGAGCGCGAATCTTTTGTTGGTCCGTATGCGTGGTTTTGTGGGGATCCGGATGGCGGAACGTACAACGCTTCGATGGATGCGTCCCTCTATATGCCCTTGCTTCAAGTTGGTTCCAATGCCCGGCTGCGGTTCATGCATTGGCCGGAAATGGAGCATGATGGACGGGCGGGATACGAATCGTATTATTGGGATGGTGCCGTTGTTGAGCTGTCGACGGATGGCGGGGCGTCATTTTTTGCGATCGATCCTGAGGGGGGGTACCCGTACCGAGTGACGCCGAACGCGGATTCCCCTTTTGAGGACCACCGGCCCTGTTTCGGGGGGACAACGGGGGGGTGGCATGAAGCGGTCTTTGATCTCTCCGCCTTTGCCGGTGAAATGATACAGGTACGTTTCCGCTTTGGTACGGATCGCTGGGTAGAGTACCGGGGTTGGTTTGTTGATGATATTTCGGTAAGCTGGGAGCCGGTTTGGCTGCGGGCGGTATCGACATCCGGTAGTATTCCGGCGGGTGGAGCGGGCTGGATCGAGTGGACGGTTGATACGTCGGCATTGTTGCCGGGAAGCTATCAAACGGCTTGGGTGGTGGGCGGAAATGCTCCTTTTGATCCGATTGTATCGGGTGGTGTGGCCCTGCAGGTGCGTCCGAATTTGCTCACGAGTATCCAGTTGCAGCAGGGGGCTGACGATGTGGAGGAAAAGTTGTTCGTGCTGCGTTGGTATACAGAGAGCGGTCGCAGCTATACGTTATACAGCGGGCCTGATCTTGTTACGGATCAATGGGTGCGTGTACCGGGCTATATCGATTTGCCGGGTGGAGGAGAGATGTCTTACACGGGTCGGATTGGTGCGCTACCGCAGCAGTTTTTCCGGGTGGTTGACCGAGAGCCCGGAGTGCTTTCCGATTAGCGGGACAATCAATCCCTTGCATATTTTTACAGGGGGTGTATTTTCTTGCCATTGATATTCTGATTACAACGCAGATAGAGGTTCTATTATGACAAAGCAGACATGTGGAAGCGGATGTGGGTGCAGCGGACATCGCAAGTACTCGTCGGCGGTTACCGATGGTGTGGAGCGTGCGGCGAGCCGTGCGATGTTGCACGCCGTTGGTTTTTCGGATGCCGATTTTAAAAAGTCGCAGGTAGGGATTGCCTCCACCTGGAGCATGGTAACGCCATGCAACATGCATATTGATGTGTTAGCGCGTGAGTCGGAAGCGGGTGTCAATGAGGCTGGCGGGAAGGGTGTGATTTTCAACACGATTACGATTTCCGATGGTATATCGATGGGCACTGAAGGCATGAAATACTCGCTGGTTTCGCGCGAGGTGATTGCGGACTCGATTGAGACGGTTGCTGGTTGCGAGGGGTTTGACGGGTTGGTTGCGATTGGTGGTTGCGACAAGAATATGCCGGGTTGCATGCTTGCGATCGCGCGTTTGAATCGTCCGGCCGTATTTGTGTATGGAGGGACGATTCTTCCGGGCCAACACAAGGGTCGTGACGTTGACATCGTGTCCGTATTTGAAGCGGTTGGTGGGCATGCGCGTGGTGATGTGAATGATAAGGAATTGCATGCGATTGAGAGTTGTGCGATTCCGGGGCCGGGGTCGTGTGGCGGGATGTATACGGCCAACACGATGGCTTCGGCGATAGAGGCGCTCGGGATGAGTTTGCCGAACAGTTCTGCGCAGGCGGCGGTTTCGCCGGCTAAGAATGCGGATTGCCGGCGCGCGGGGGCTGCGGTGCTGCAATTGATCAAGAAGGGTATCACGCCCAAGGACATCATGACGCGTGCCGCCTTTCTGAATGCCATAACGGTCGTTACGGCCTTGGGGGGATCGACGAATGCGGTGCTGCATTTGCTGGCGATGGCAGAGGCTGCGGGGGTGCGTTTGACGCTGGATGATTTTACGCGTGTCGGGCGCAAGGTTCCGGTGCTGGCGGATCTCAAGCCGAGCGGGAAGTTTGTGATGGCGGATCTCGTGCGGATTGGCGGGACCCTGCCCTTGATGCGAATGTTGCTGGATGCGGGGCTGTTGGATGGCTCCTGTTTAACGGTTACGGGTAAAACGCTTGCGCAGAATTTGCGTGGGGTGAAATCGTATCCGCGGGGGCAACAGGTGATTCGATCTTTTGCTGATCCGGTAAAGAAGACGGGGCATCTGGTGGTGTTGTACGGGAACCTGGCACCGGCGGGTGCGGTTGCTAAAATTTCGGGGAAGGAAGGCACGGCTTTTCAGGGTAAGGCCAAGGTTTTTGATTCGGAGGAAAAAGCGTTGGGTGCTATTCTGGGTGGTCGCATTCGCAAGGGGCATGTGATTGTTATTCGTTATGAGGGGCCGCGTGGTGGTCCGGGAATGCGTGAAATGCTTTCTCCCACGAGTGCCATTATGGGCAAGGGCCTTGGGCGGGATGTGGCGTTGATAACCGACGGGCGTTTTTCCGGTGGCAGTCATGGTTTTGTGGTTGGGCACATTACGCCGGAAGCTTATCGTGGGGGTCCGCTGGCACTCGTGAAAAATGGTGATGAAATCACGATCGATGCGGTGAAGCGCCGTTTGACGCTGCATGTTTCAGATGCCGAGTTGGCGCGGCGGCGGAAAGTATGGCGTCAGCCGAAGCCGCGTTACACGCGTGGTGTTCTGGGTAAGTATGCCCGTCAAGTCGGACCGGCTTCGCAGGGTGCCATAACGGATCAGCCGTAGTCGGTTGCGGGGATTGGTTATGTTACGGTTTTGGCGAAACTGGTGGTGGCTGGTTGCGATCCTTGTTGCGGATGTGATTTTTGCGGTCTGGTGGTTTGGGCCCCGTCGGGAACGGATTCGCCTGGATCGTGAATTGGCTGCTGCTGCGCAGATTGCGGTTGCTGCGGATGCCGAGGCGGATCAAGTCGAGCCAGCAGAGCAGCCCTTGTTTGTTGGTTTTCCGACGGCGCAGACGGGTTTGCTGCGCATGGAGGATCCATCGGTTTATATGGCAACGGCATCGGGCCGTATCGAGTCGGCTCATTACGGGAGCACGCGGACGCGCAGTTTTCAGGGGCGGATATTGCCGGCCTTTCATATGGGGATTGATATTGCACCTCTGCAGCGGGATCGCCGGAATCGGGCGCTCGATCCGGTGCTTGCCGTTGCGGATGGTCGTGTTGGTTATGCGAACCGTGTTGTGGGACATTCCAACTACGGTTTGTATGTCGTTTTGGAGCACGACACCACGATGGGTACGATCTACAGCTTGTATGCGCATCTGCGCAGCATCCAAGACGCAATTCGTCCTGGTGCGGTGGTGAAACGTGGGGATGTTCTGGGGGTGATGGGTAATACCCCGTCCGCGATTATTCCGGTTGATCGTTCCCATGTGCATTTTGAGGTTGGTGTGATCCGTAACCGCCGTTTTCCGGCCTGGGCGGACCAGGAGGAGATTCGCAATTTGCACGGGATGCATAATGGCTGGAATTTGACGGGTATTCAGCCATTGGCGCTATATAGTAATGCGGATTCAGTGCAGCCGTTTTTTATGCATGCTTATCTGGCGTCGGTACCGGTTGCGTTTGAGCTGGTTGTGGATGCGGAGCGACCGATTGATTATTTTGTGCGCTATCCCTTGCTTTGGGTTGGAGACGGTGCACCCAGGGGTGCCGTTGTGCTTTCGGTCTGCGAGGGTGGTGTTGTGCTGCGAGGTCGGTCAGCCGCCGAAGAAGAATGGATCGGCAAGCGCTTGCCTTATGTTTTGCATGCGGATGCCGATGTTTTGGGGCGCAACGGGTTGCGTTTGGTGGTGTTGCGTGATGCCGTCTGGCAGATCGGGAATAATGGTACGCGCTGGTTGTCGATTCTGCTTCACTAGAAGGCGATGGTGACGCCGAGTCGAACGGCATTGACGCCGCCCGCTTCGAATTCACCGAAGCAGCGAAGGTCTTGATAGGTAAAGCCTGCCCCGGCGAATCCGGACAGAAGATCTTTGCGTTCGAATGTGAGCGGTATACGCCGGTCATCGATTTCAATGTTTGCCTGTAAGTCTGTGTCTGTCCATGGTAATGCGCGCAGACCGGCGTACATGAACCAAGTGGGTGCGACATAATCGAGGCGCGTGGTGAGAGCGATGACGGTTTCCGAAAGGGTTGCTGTTGTTGTTTGTCTGGCAAAGCGTTCTTCGGGGGGCAGCAGCGGCTCAGAGGGGACGCCATTTGTCAATCCGCTCGCGAACCCGGGTTCAATAACCGGTGCCTGGATCGGGACTGTTTCCCATATACCGTATTCGAGTTGATAGGATTCGCGCTGGTAGTGAATACCGCCACCGATGGATGCGGACCATCGATTATCGGTAAATACAGGCACCAAAATCTGCATGCCTGCGGACCATCCGGTTCCGCTTGAGAGGGATGCTTCTTCAAAGCGGCCATATGGGTCATTGATGCTTTCGTTCCACGTGGAATCGCCCAGTAGTCCCGCTGTCAAGGTCAGGACGCCTCGTGAAAAGGAGAGGGTGGCGCCGCGTCGTTCCATGAATCTAGCGCTGGTGCCATCCTCGCCTGCCAGTTCCCAGTTGTATGCGACTTGGTTGATTACATCGACGACGATGCCCGCCTGATAGGAATGCGCGAAAGGGCGGGTGGAAGCTATTGTGTGTGTACGATGGCGCGCATTTGGGCCAGGAACACTTGTGGGGCGGGCAGGCACTTGCCCCGGAGGCAGGGTTGTTGTTGATAGTCTTGTGATCGTAAAGAGTTGGTAGCCAGCATCAATCATGCGGCCTGGTACGAGCTCATAAACGCCAAAAACGGTTCCCGAGCGTTCTTCGGTCAGGATAAAGCTTCCTGCCGCAGAGAGAACATCGAGGCGGAAAGCCCCGGTTTCCAAATGGACCACGGTTGCCGATAAGAACGGAAAGGGTCCGTGCACTCTACCTGATCTGGCGCTCTCAAGAAAAAATGTGCGTACGCGCGTGCTGGATTCGGCTATTACGGATGCCGAGACGAGCCACAAGAGAATAAAGATACAGCCGATATTTTTCATCCAACCTCCCCGAAAAGCAAGCGCTCTTATATTGGCTTAGATGGGAGCGGGAATCAATCTCGATCGCATATCTTTCTCGATCGATCAAAGATTGGTACGTTTTTGCTGGCACTGCATCCAAAGGTGTGTTTACGGTGACGCTTGTAGTGCCAGCATATGAATCAGAATGGAAAGGAAACGGGCATGAATGTTATTACGGCAGAGCAAGTACACGCGGCAATGAGCTACCCGCATTTGGTCGATGTTTTACAGGAGGGATATGCCGGTGCTTTCAAAATGCCACCTCGTCAAGTTTTTCTTTTGAGTGATGAGGCTGGTACGCATGATGCTTTTGCCTTGTTGCCGTCGTGGAATGATGGCCTGATTGGTGTGAAGGCTTTCACCTATTTTCCGACGAATCCTGGTCCGAAATACAAATCGCTGTATTCGCAGATTTTGTTATTTGAGCGCGAGCATGGTGAACCGCTTGCATTGATAGATGGGGTTAGTGTTACGTATTGGCGGACGGCGGGGATATCCGGGTTGGCAGCGCGGCTGCTAGCGCGTGAAGATGCCAGCAGTCTGCTTGTGTTGGGGACTGGTAATCTGGCTCCGTATATCATTCGTGCGCAAGCCAGCGTTCGTCCGCTAACTACGATTCGGATTTGGGGCAGGAACATGGCTAAAGCCCGGGCGGTGGTTGCGGCCATGGAGCCGGTATTGCCCGATGTTGCGTTTTCGGTGGTCGAGAATCTGGAGAAGGCCTGCGGGGAATCGGATATTATTGTTGCGGCAACAGGCTCGCATGAGCCGCTGGTACACGGGGATTGGGTGCAGGCGGGTACGCATACTGATTTTATCGGTAACCATCACGCCACCAAGCGGGAGTGCGATACGGCGTTGGTGACGAAATCGAAGGTTTATGCAGATAGTCGCGACAACTGTTTTCGTGAGGCTGGCGAGATTCTGGTGCCGATATCCGAGGGGGTTTTCCGGCAAGCGGATGTTGTTGGCGAATTGACGGAGATGTGTGCTGGTGCCGTTCCGCTGCGCGTGCATGCGGATGAGATTACGCTCTTCAAGTCGATTGGTATGGCCTACAGTGATTTGCTTGGTGCCGGACTTGTGTATCGCGCCACACAGCAGAGCTGAGGCATTATGCGGCAGGCCGGGTGGCGATGCAGTCGCGAACGGTTTTCAGGATTTGTTCGCGTTCGGTTCCGATCAGCGGCAAGCGCGGCGGGCGAACGCGTTCGGTTCCGAAGCCGAGTTCCTGGCAGGTTAGCTTGACATATTGGACGAGCTTGGGATGGCTGTCGAAATGCAGCATCGGCATGTACCAGCGGTATATTTCGAGTGCCTTTTGGTAGTCGCCTTTTGTGGCGGCCTCCCATAGCATGCGGTTTTCGGCCGGGAAGGCATCGACGAGGCCGGAGATCCATCCCTGGCATCCGAGTAAGATGCTTTCCAGAGCAACGTCGTCCAGGCCGGAAAATATTGAAAAGCGATTTCCCAGCACATTAAAAAGATCGGTGATGCGCCGGGTGTCACCAGAGGCTTCCTTGATCGATACGATATTTTCAACGTCCATCAGTTGCAGGAACATTTCGGGGGTGAGGTCTACGCGGTAAACGGGGGGATTGTTATAGCACATGATGGGGAGATCTGAGGCGGCGGCGATGGTCCGGAAATGCTGGACGGTTTCGCGTGCATCTGCGCAATAAACCATGGCCGGTAAGACCATGAGGCCGTCGGCACCGGCCGCGGCGGCTGCTTGTGCTGTGCGGCACGATTGCTCGGTGGTGTAGTCTGCCACGCCGCAAAGGATCGGCACCTTTCCTTGTGTGACTTCACGTGTGGCCTTGAGAACGGCAACTTTTTCTTTTGGTGATAGCGAGCAATTTTCGCCGATTGTGCCAAGCATGACCAACCCATGGACACCATTTTCGAGCAGGGCACTGATATGTGCTTGTGTACCCTTTATATCCACACGCAGGTCTGTCTGGAATTGTGTGGGAACTGCGGGGAATACCCCTTTCCAATCTGCCGTCATTGTCCGGAACCTCTTTCTTTCATCGCCGTTTCGATTGCGTATGTGCTTCCAATCATGGCGGAATGGCAACTATACAGTAAACGGACGCATAAAAACACGTACTTTTTTGTGATGGGCGATTGTTTGCCCAGGGTGTTATTACCCGGATATTACTTGCTGACCGATGGTGTTATTGCAAATCCGCGCGTTTCACGGCGAGGTAAGCACATGTCTTCCGGGGCCAATGTTGTCTAGGAATAGGTGTCCATTCGAGAAAACGCCTTGGGCTGTTGTGTTGTTGATGATCATCGTCGCATCGTTTGGTCGGAGGCGAGGCAAGGCAATTGTGGCACTGACATTCTCCGGAATATTTACTTCGAGCGTTTGTTTTCCGGTCTTGTGCGTTATTAGCGACACTGCGATGGGCCCCTGAATTGTGGGCACGGTGCCTTGGATGTGGGCCAGTTTTCCGGGGTGTGGTTGGATCAGGACTTTTCGAAAACCCGGTTCCAGCGGGCGGATGCCCAGAATGAATCGCGGTATGATGTTGGCCGGTGCGGCTCCCCAGGCGTGGTTCCAGTCGAGGTTGTTCTTGTATTTCAGGTCCCAGGCTTCGGGGGTAATGGTGGTACCCATCTGCAGTATATGCCACCAGCTGCGATCATTTCGGGCGGTCATCAGTTCGAGCGCAAACTGGTCCTGGTTGTTGCGGTAGAGTGCTTCCAGGAGGTATTGTGCGCCATAGACGCTGCAGGCCATGCCGCGGGATTTTACAAAAGACAGAACGGCAGCTTTCCGGTTGTCTGGCACCAAGTCAAAGGCGAGCATGAACATGTTGCTATGCAGGGATGCATGGTTTGATCCTTCGCCGTCGATGTATCGTCCTTGGGCTGGGTCGAAAAGGATTTGGTTGATTGCTGCTTTGACGCGGGTGGCCTGCTGCGCAAACTGTTTCGCATCAGCGTTTTTTTTCAGTGCCCTGGCGATGTCGGACATACGCATGAGTGCATGACAATGGAAGGCATTGACAACCGTGTTGATGGGGCGCATCTCGTGGTTATCGCGTTCACCGGTTCCGCCTGCGGTAAAAGAGCCAGGTGGCCAGTCGACGAGATCACGGAGAATCGGTTTGGCGGGGTCGCTTGCGCCTTGCAGGTGCAGGCGTTTCTCGAATTCCGGTGTGCACCGTTCGGATTGGGTGCTGATGAGTCCATCTTCGCGTGCCAGGTCGATGAGCGTTTTGACACGCAGGTCTTCATAGAATTCGCGCAGCGAGGTGGTTTCTCCGGTGTACATGTAGTCGGTCCAGGCCATCATGACGGAATGGAGTTGCCATTCGGTTGGCCAGGTGGGGTGCTGGATGAGGTATTCGTGTGTGTAGCGTGCGAGGGTGTATTCCTGATCGACGCAGTAATGTCCCAACTGGTTGATGTATGCGTCGCCCTCGTAGGGGATGCGCTCGCGGTCCCCGTCGACATACACACCGCAGAAGGTGGTGGCTTTGATGCTGTATTTACAGAGGTTCCAGATCGCGTTGAGCACTGGATCGGATGCATCGAATGAGGCGGCCGCATCGTCAAATGGGTAGTGTACACGGATCTGTCGGATTGCGCTGATGTCGAGGTTTGCGCCATCTTCGATTTCGGCATATCGGAAGGGGAACACTTCGCCGATTTCCGGTGGCATGCGAATGGCGGCTGGCCCCGTGTTGCGTTTGTCGGGCGGAATCATGATTCGTGTGGTGGCGAGATGGGGGTCGATTTCTTGCTCGATCCGGATGTGGCGAATGGTTCCTGCGGGCGCACGTTCCAGGCGGCCTGCCGCCGTGACTTGTTCCCCCAGGTGTACGACGAGAGCGTCGCGCCGCACAGCATTTGGGGTCGGTACGGTAAGTGTGCCAAAAGCGGCTTGCCCGAAATCGATGAATAGCGTGCCGTCATCCGTCAGTTTGGTTTTGACCGGAGGGACTGCGGATTGTTGCAGTGGCAATCTTCTGATGGTGTATCGTCCATCTGGCGGCATAGATATTCCCGGGATTTTCTGTTGTTCTTTGACGAGGCGGCCCTGTCTGGGCGGTCTGGTGGCAAAATTGCATACGACATGAGAAATACTCTTTTGTTTTGCAGGAATGCAAGCAGGAAAGTAAGGGCCTGCAGCGTCGTTTGTTGCGGGTAAGATAGGCCGGTATTTGAAGTGTGAAGGCGGTGACATATCAGTGGCCGGGGGCATTTCGCGCCTGATATTACGTCGGCTCGCGCCGCAAGTAGCCGTGTTCGCAGTAAAACATTTTGATTCCTGCTTGCATGTGGTTGTGAGGCAGGGTATTGTTTGCGTCCTTTTATGGAGGGTTATGGCGAAGGATGAACATATAGAGGTTGAGGGGACCGTGCTGAAGGTTTTGCCTGCTACGATGTATCGGGTAAAGCTGGAGAATGGTCACGAGGTTCTGGCGCATATCAGCGGCAAAATGCGGAAGCATTTTATCCGGATAACGGCTGGTGATCGGGTTACGCTGGAGATTTCCCCCTACGATTTGACGAAGGGTCGCATCAGCTACCGTCATCGCACGTAATGTGCTTGGCCTGCCCCCGACCTGTCTTCGGTGTGGAAAAAGCGTTGCGTTGCGGGGTTTGCAGTGTCTTCTTGCCCTTTTTCACCAGCGGGCGAAGTCTGGTGGGATCGATATTCCAATGTGAGGGAATGTGGTCTCAGGTTAGTTTGAAGCTTTTCAGGCAAGCCTTGAAATCTGCTGGCAGTGGTGCTTCTGATCGTACGATGTTTCCGGTAACCGGGTGGGTGAATACGAGCATGCGGGCATGGAGCATTTGTCTTGGGATAGGTAGGACACCTGCTTTTTTCTCGATATCACCGGCATATTTGGGATCGCCCATCACGGGATGCTTGAAGGATGCCAGATGAATGCGGATCTGGTGGGTTCGTCCGGTTTCAATTTTCACCGAGACGTGTGCGGCATCGTCGGCAGCGTCGAGAACGCGTACATGAGAGACGGCGGTTTGCCCCGCGAGCGGTTTTGATATGCGATGTTCGCCTTTTTTCATATAGCCATGCACGATGGCGTGGTAGGTCTTACTGATGTTGCGATTGCGGAAAGCCGGTAAAATCTTATCAAAAGAGGCTTGATTGCGGGCCACGATCAGGCATCCGGTTGTGTCGCGGTCGAGACGGTGCACTGCCAGCAATTCGGGATCTTCCAGTTGTTCCTGTATTTTTTGTTCCAGACTTCCATTGCCGGTACTCAGCAGGTTGGCGGGTTTGTTGACGATCAGATAATGCTCATCTTTCCATAGAATGGGTATGGAATTGGTCCGTTTCTTGCGGGCGGCTTGTGTCGGGTCCTCGATGATGACGGACACAATATCCCCAGTCTGGAGGTTGTGATTTGCCATCCAGACCCGTTTGCCATTGACGAATACATTGCGTCGATCCATGAGGTTTTTGGCCGCATTGCGGGAGCGTTTGAGCTGCCCGGCTACAAATTGTTGGAGGGTTTGGCCTTGGTGGGTGCGTGAGACGCGATATTCTTTTGTTTGCATGATAATCTTTCTGTTCTTTTCGCTGCTAGGGGAATGTGCTAAGGATGTTGGGTTGAAGTCAAGCGGGAATGGGTAGGGAGAGTTCCGGAAAGCTGAAATGCGAGCGGTTCTTGGCGATGTGTTGTCAAGTTTGTGTTTTCGGGATAATCAAGGACATTCGATTACGGGTGACGCTTTTTGGGGATATGTAAAGATTAGGGGGGTGCAATGATTGATGCTGCTGCGCGGCGGAGTCGTGATGAAACGGAGAACTGGCTTCTGGAGGTGTTGGATCAGAAGCCCTTGCCGCTGGATGATATTTTTGATGCATTAACCCATCATGGTTCCGCGGGTTTTGATCGGCGCGTGGATGGTTGGGCTGAGTTGTTGCAGGAGAGCCTGATACAAGGGAGCGATCGTGACGGGTTGTTGCGTTTGCTGGCGTTGCGCTGCAATTGGCGTCCAGATTCACAGGATTTTACGCCGGCCTGCAAATCTGCCGTGGAACAGGTTTTCACGACGCGTTTGGAAAAGGCGTTGATAAAGAACGCGGGATTTGAGAATCAGCCTGCCGCAGAGGCAATTCGTCGGTTACAGGTGCTGGCCTTGCTGCACAAAGGCACCTTGTGTCGGGAGAAGACGTGGGGCTTCGGTGTCGTGCAGCGCGTGGACGATTTTTACGGTCGGGTGACGATTGATTTTGATTCGAAGCGTGGTCATGAGATGGCTCTTTCTTATGCGGCGGAGAAAGTGGAGATATTGCCGGTAGATCACATTCTCGTGCGTTTGCATGAGGATCGTGATGGGTTACTCGCTCTTGCGGACGCAGATCCTGCGGCCGTGGTTCGATTGGCGTTGTCGAGCTTTGGGCCTTTGACGGGAGATGAATTGCAGGCGCGCTTGGTTGGTACCGTGCTGGATGAGAAGCAGTGGAAGGATTTCTGGGGGCTGGCCCGGAAGCAGCTCAAGTCCGATCCGCATGTGTTTTTACCGCCGAAGCGTACGGAGCCGATCCAGTTGCTGGCGTCTGCCGCTGGTCATCTGGATGCGCAATTTGATCTTCTGGGAGGCATGCGCGTACCGGCAGAGATTCTGAAGAAGCTTGATGAGCTGGAGGCGGCGAAATTGTTATCGGAAGCCAAGGAGAGCCATTTGCAGATTGTTGGGGATCGTCTGGCTTTCGCGGTTTGGGGTACGGGGGAGAAGGAGCCGGTCTTGATGGCGCGGGCGATTTTGACGGCCGAGCGTTTGGATCTTTGTAGGGGTTGGGCGGAGCATGCCTCGCGGCCTGTGAAGCCGGAAGAGGTATACCGCCACTTATCAAAACCGGTGCCTTTGCGGGCTGTGCTGGCACAGTTGCCCGCCCGGATGCTGGGTGCGTTTCTGGATCGGGTATTTGCGTTGCATCTGGATTTGCTGCTGTTGCATTTGCCGGATATCTTGCGCGAGTTACCGGTCGGCGTTTTGCCGGAAGTTGCGGATCGGTTGGCGGCCTCGGGTAATGCCAAAGTGGTATGTGATGTAATTGCGAGTCGTCTGGCGGCCAAGTCGGCGGGGCCGGCCCTGGTATACTGGTTGCTGAAAGAGCCGCGGGATAGTCAGTGGCGGCGGGATCTGGATGGGACGGAGTTGTTGTGGCAGGGGTTGGATGTGCTGGCGCGGCCAGCTGCCGGTGACATGCTGCGTGCGCAACATCTGGTGCGGGCTCTTTTCGAGGATGCCAAGTGGCTGGAAGAGGAAATGGGCTTTTTGCGGTCTGAGCAACGCGAAGTGTTTTTGTTGAAGTTGTTGCAGGCATCGGGATGGGAAGAGTCTGGTCGTCGTGCTGTAGTTGCGATTGTCGTGAAGGCACATCCCGAATTGGCCGAGGTTATGAAACGGGATTCGGACAAGCCTCAAGCGGCCGTTCGCAAGCGCATGACATCCTGGCGGAGTTACCGCGAGCGGCAGGCGCAATTCCGCAAGCTGATGGAGGATGAGATTCCGGAGAATGCGCGTGAGATTGCGGTGGCGCGCAGTTACGGGGATTTGCGTGAGAATGCGGAATACAAGTATGCCAAGGAGCATCAGCGAATTCTGTATTTGCGTCGGGATGAGATGGAACGCGATCTTGAGGTTGTGCAAGGGACTGACTTTGCGGGGTTTGTGACCGATTCGGTTGGTATGGGGACGGTGGTAACGATTGCGCGGCCGGATGAGCGGACGGAACGGTACTGTGTTCTGGGAGAGTGGGATCGTGATGCGGGGTTGGGTATTATTTCCAGTTTGAGTCGGCTGGCGCAGGTTTTGGAGGGGCATGTGGCGGGGGACACGGTGCGGTTGCCGGGCGAGACGAGTGACGAACCGTGCCGGATTCTTTCGGTCGAGGCATTAGGGGATGCTGAAAAAGCCTGGCTGGATGCAACGTGAGGATTGCAAGGGGCAAGATGGTGTGAATCAGATTTGAAAACGATTGTTTTCATGACAAGGTTATAAGTTAGCAGAGAGTAGGTGTGGGATGCCAAATACCGTATTGATTGGTGCGCAGTGGGGCGATGAAGGTAAGGGTAAGATTATCGATGTGCTGGCGGGTCAGGTGGATATTGTTGTGCGCTATCAAGGTGGCAACAACGCTGGACACACGGTAAAGATCGGTGATGAGCATTATGTGCTGCATTTGATTCCTTCGGGCATTTTACGTGATGATCAGGTTTGTGTGATTGGCAATGGTCTGGTCGTGAATCCGGGGGCCCTGTTGGATGAGGTTGCCGAGGTGGAGACGGCGGGTAAGAACGTGCAGGGGCGGCTTTTTGTGAGTGATCGCGCGCACATCGTGTTTCCGTATCATCGTGCGATTGATGCGGCCCGCGAGGCGTCGCTGGCCGAGGGGAGTAAAATTGGTACAACGGGTCGGGGGATCGGTCCATGCTACAGCGACAAAGTTACACGGACGGGGTTGCGGGCGGGTGATTTGCTGGCACCCGATTTTCCGGAACTGTTGAAATCGCGGTTATATGAGGCCAATAAGATGCTGACGGCGATGGGTGGAGAGGCATTGCCGGAAGAGGGGCTTTTGCGTGATTCGCTGGCGATTGCGGAGCGGATGCGTCCTTACATCAAGGACACGGTTACGTATTTGAATGATGCCATCAAGCAGGGGCAGTCGGTGTTATTTGAGGGGGCGCAGGGCACAATGCTGGACATTGATTTTGGTACGTATCCCTTTGTGACGAGTTCGAATGCCACGGCTGGTGGTGCGTGCACGGGTTCGGGGGTTCCGCCGCACCGGATTGACCGTGTTGTGGGGGTGATCAAGACCTACACGACACGCGTGGGAGAGGGGCCATTTCCGACTGAGTTATTTGATGCGGACGGGCAGCGTATGCGGGATGTGGGGGGTGAGTATGGCGCCACGACGGGGCGTCCGCGTCGCTGTGGTTGGTTTGACGCCGTGGTGGGTCGTTACAGTGCCCGGATCAATGGTGTGGATTTCTGGGCGATGACGAAACTGGATGTTCTGGATGGTTTTGAGACTTTGCGCATTTGCACGGCCTACGAGTATGAAGGTGCGCTTTTGCGAGAAATGCCAGCAAGTTTCCGGATTCTGGAAAAATGCAAGCCCGTCTACGAAGAGATGCCGGGGTGGTGTGAACCGACCAGTCACATTACCGAATATGCTGCCTTGCCGGAGCGTGCCCGGGCGTATGTGGAATATCTATGTGCTTTGACGGGTGTTCCGCTGGGTATTTTATCGGTCGGTCCGAAGCGGGAGAGCACTTTGCGGCTCGGATTGTGAAGGAGATGGAGATGTTCCCAAAACAACCAACGGAGGCGTTGCCGGGGCCGAATCACGTTGCTGTGATTATGGATGGCAATGGTCGTTGGGCACGAGAGCGTGGTCTGCCGCGCAGCAAGGGGCATGAAGCTGGCGCAGAGTCTGTTCGGGCCGTTGTCCGGGCCTGTCGGGATCACGGTGTTCATTATTTGACCTTGTATGCCTTCAGCGTAGAGAACTGGAAGCGACCGCAGACGGAAGTGCAGGGTTTGATGCAACTGCTGCGTCGGTTCATGGATAACGAGGAGCATCTTCTGCATGAGCAGCAAATCCGTTTGCGTATCATGGGGCGGTTGGAGGATTTACCCAGGCCTGTCAGGAATAAATTGCAGCGTGTGATGGATAAGACGGCGCATTATGAGGGCGGGCAGTTGATTTTGGCGTTGAGTTACGGAGGCCGCACGGAGATTGCTGCCGCGGCCCGGCGGATTGCGGAGAAGGTGCGTGATGGTTTGCTTGATCCTGCTGCCGTGGATGAAGACATGGTGGCGGCGCATTTGTATTTGCCGGATTTGCCGGATCCTGATTTGATGATTCGAACCAGCGGGGAAATGCGGCTGAGTAACTTTCTGTTGTGGCAATTGTCGTATGCCGAGCTGTATGTTAGTCCTGTCTTATGGCCGGATTTCCGGGCGGAAGAGTTTGCCAAGGCGATTGCTGCGTACAAGGAGCGGGATCGGCGTTTTGGCGGTCTAATGGATGCGCCGGAATAGGAGAGCACGGTATGTTGAAACAACGTTTAGTGAGTGGTGTTTTACTGGGATTGGCCGCCGTGCTTTCGGCGACCTATCTGCCGAGCCCCGCAGGCTGGTTGTTGATTCTGGCACTGGGGTTGCTGGCGCAGTATGAGTTTTATGACATGACACGCGCCATGGGTATCCCCGCCTTCAAGATCCTGGGAATGTGCGGAGGGGCATTGCTCATTTCTGCGACATTCTGGACAATTGGGCCTGCGCCTGAGCAGTTGGCACGCGGTTATCAGGCTGAGCAGATTGTGTTGGCGGGCACTTTGTTGTTTTTGCTGATCTGGCAGGCATTTCAGAAAACGCATCATCAACCGGTGGCGGTGGTAGCGGTGACGATGCTTGGTATTCTTTATGGGGCCGGATTGTTGAATTACCTGACGCGTCTGGCATTTGCGTGGCATGCGGGTACACGTTGGGATTCGGTACAACGAACGGGTCAGATGTTGATTATCTATTTGATCGCGGTTGTGAAGTCCTCGGATATCGGTGCCTACTTTACAGGGCGGCTGATCGGGCGCCACAAGATGATTCCCCGGCTCTCTCCCAACAAGACGTGGGAAGGTCTGGGTGGCGGGGTTGTGCTTTCCCTGGGCGTGAGTATGCTTTTTTATGTTCTAGGTAACGGTCAGCTTGGGGTCTTGTCTGTGCGTTGGTGGGATGCCGTTATCATGGGCTTGCTATTGGCGGCTTCCGGGGTGGTTGGAGATTTGGCGGAATCGATGATTAAACGGAATGCTTCCGCGAAGGATTCGGGGCGTTTGATACCGGGTATGGGGGGGGTACTGGATGTGTTGGATAGTTTGCTGTTCGGCGCACCGGTGTTGTATGCCTATGCAGTGCTATTTCTAGGTATGTAGGAGATATGAGCGATGGATATATTAGGGATGCTTTTTGGAAACATCTTTACCGCAATTGTGGTGGTGATGTTTTTTGGTTTGACCATTTTTGTGCATGAGCTGGGACACTTTCTGGTGGCGCGTTGGTGTGGTTTGCAGATCAAGGCCTTTTCGATCGGTTTTGGTCCGGCAATCTGGCAGAAAGAGGTTGATGGGGTTGTCTACAAGATTGGTTGTTTGCCGTTGGGTGGTTATGTTGCTTTGCCGCAACTGGATCCGAATGCCATGTCGACGGTACAGGGCGCGAGTGCCGAAGAGGTTGGCGATCCGTTGCCTTATGTGGCACCCTGGCGTAAGATTCTCGTTTCGGTGGCTGGTGCCGCGTGCAATGTATTGTTGGCCATTGTGTTTGCCTGGATGGTTTTTCTGCGGGGTATGCCTGCAACCATCGCGAACCAGGAGACGGTGATCGGGTTTATTGATCCGTCTTCTGTGATGTATGAGCAGGGTGCGCGGATTGGTGATCGGATACTGACTGTTGGCGGGACCCCGGTGGAGGTCTGGAGTGCGTTTGTGCAGGAGGCGGCCATGTATGATGAGGTCGAGCTTTTGCTGCAGCGTCCAGATGGCAGTACGTTGTTGGTGCGTGTTCCGACTGAGCCTTGGCAATATGGCGTTCATATGGTGGGCGGGATTGATCCGATCGAGCCTGCTGTGGTTGATGAGGCGGAGCCGGGTATGAGTGCTGCCGAAGCGGGTGTCTTGCCTGGTGATGAGATCCTTTCCTTTGCGGGAGTGGCTGTGCTGGGGCGTGCGCATATGATTGCCTTGGTGCGTGACTTTGCTGATCAGCCGCAGGAGATGCTTGTTCGTCGCGGGGCGGGCTCAGATGGCCAGGAGGTTCTTGTGACCGTAGCTGCGGCCATGGATGCGGAGGCGGGGCACCCGCGGATTGGCATCCGTTTTCGCATGCCGGAGCAGCAACTCGATACCGGGAGTCGCGTATATCCACGTCCGATGGCGCAGATTCGGTTGCATGCATCCGCCATCTTTCGGTTTTTGCGGGATTTGGTGCGTCCGCGTACATCGGCCCGTGCGGCGAATATGGTAGGAGGGCCTGTTGCGATTATCGTGTATTATTATGGTATGGTTCAGGCCAGCTTGATGTTGGCTGTTTGGTTTACGGGGTTCTTGAATATCAATCTGGCGATTATCAATCTGCTTCCTATTCCGGTGCTGGATGGGGGACATATCGTATTTTCCTTGTGGGAATGGGTATTTCGTCGGCCGGTGCATGCGAAGGTTATCAATTTCCTTGTGAATTTTTTTGCGCTGTTACTGATTGGTGTTTTTCTCGCACTGACGTTCCGTGACGTTGATCGTTCGCCCGTTGGCCGGCGTGTGCGTGGCTTTTTGCTAGAGCGAGATGCGCTAGAGGCGGTGGAGCCGGATCTAGATCTGTATCCGGTCGAGTCTGCTGTCTTGCAGGAAGGGGTTGGGGAGGATGGCGGACTGGATTGATATACGCAAGGATGAACGCCATGTGGCGGCAGAGCGTCGGCGTGCCCAGGAGCTAAAGCAGACGATCTGGTGGAAGCAGCAGTTACAGCATGGGGTGTGTCATTATTGTGGGAAGGTCGTGGGGGCGCGTAAGTTGACGATGGACCATGTGGTGCCTGTTGCGCGAGGCGGTCGCAGTACGAAGGGAAATGTGGTGCCAGCCTGTGAAGCTTGTAATAAGACGAAAAAATACCGGACGCCGGCAGAAATCGCACTGGAGGAGCTGGGGTTGTAAGTGAAGGCTGAAAAAGAGAGCCGCCAGGTGACGGTTATCTAGGTGAGAGGGGGGGGTATGGCATCATTGCAGGCGATCGTGGCGTGTCTGGATCGTGAATTAAATGTGGAGGCGTTTACGGACTCCTCTCATAACGGGCTACAGGTTGAAAATAGTGGTATTGTTGGCAAGGTTTGCTGCGGTGTGGATGCTTCGATGTCATTTTTTGAGGCTGCGGCACAAGAGGGTGCGGATCTGGTGATTTGTCACCATGGCATAAGCTGGGGTGATTCCCTGCGTCGGATTACGGAGCTGAATTACCGGCGGGTAAAATTTCTCCTGCAACATAACATTGCGTTGTATGCTTGTCACTTGCCTCTGGATGCGCATCGCGTATATGGCAACAATGCCTGTATTGTGAATGCGCTGGGGTTGCGTAACGTCTTGCCATTTGGTGTGTATCACGGCCAGAGTATCGGTTTTGCGGGGCGGTTGGGAAAAGCGGAAACGATTGGTGCCTTTGTGAAGCGTGTGAAGGGCATCCTGCTGCGCGAGGATGATTTGCGTGTGATGGAATTCGGTTCTCCGACGGTAAAAAGTGTTGCTGTTGTTTCGGGGGGCGCGGCTGATATGGTGGCGGAGGCTGGTCGTAAAGGTATCGATGTTCTTTTGACAGGTGAGCCGGTGTTGGCGGCCTATAGTGTAGCCCAGGAGTATGGGGTGCATGTGGTTTTTGGTGGTCATTACGCTACCGAGACGTTTGGTGTGCGAGCACTTGGGCCGTTGTTGACAAGGCAGTTTGATGTCGAGACCTCCTTTATTGATATGCGTGTGCCGTATTAAGACGCTTGATTGATTTCTTGCGCTGGGGAGGATGAACCATTAGACTACCATCCGTTTTAGGGGCCAACCGCAGGAGAGAATCATGGCAGAGAGCGATATTCAGACTGGTGCCGTAGCCGCTGTTTTGGCAGGGTCGGACGAGCAGGGGCCTGCGGTTATCGCCCGTCTGATGGAAGAGCGCGATGCCGCGCGGCATGCCTTATCTGAAGCGCATCAACAATTGCGCGGCAGCGAAGAGCTTTTGCTCGGGCTGTTTTCGACCTCTCCGGATGGGATTTGTATGCTCGAGGACCGCAAGGTCTATTATGTAAATCCGCGTCTTTGCGACATGCTTGGCTGCGAGGCGGAAATGCTGCTGGGGAATGAATTTACCCAATTTATTGCAGCGGCAGATCTTGTTCGTACGCAGCAGATGTATCGGCGGTTGGTTCGTAGTGAGGCTTTTCCGCAGCGTTACGAGACGGTGCTTGTCACGCCAGCCGGTGAGCATGTTGAAGTGAGTGTGAGTGCGGATCAAGTGTCTTTTCATGGGCGTAATTCACTCTTGCTGCGGATTCGGGATATTTCGGCGCGCCGTCAGGTGCGCAAGATGGCGGTTGAGAATGAGCGTTTGGAGGCTGTTTTGACTGTGGCGCATAGTGTTGGCAGCAATTTTGCGAATGCGCTCAGCGTGATCCGTAGTCAGGCCGCGATGCTGGTGGATAGTTTTTTGCCGAATACGCGTGTGCATGATGCGGCCACACAGGTTCTGGACGCCGCCGAACATGCGGCGGAACTTACGAAGCGGTTGTTAAGTGTCGTACGCATGAGCGGTTCGGATGCGAGTGTAAATATCGAGGCTGTTTCGCTGAATGTTTCCCTGCAGAAGGCTCGTGATCTTTTGGGGACGGGATTCGAGGAGCGTAATATACGACTGGTAATTGCACCTGATCCGCGGCCTTGGTATGTGATGGCTGATGCGGGGCAATTGCTTGATGTGTTGATGAACATCCTTTTGAATGCCGCTGACGCCATGTCGCAGGGTGGGGTTATTCGGGTGGATGTGGCCCATTGGAATATCGACGCTGCGGGGCACGAGTTGGATTCCGATCAAACGGAGCATATTTGTGTGAGTGTGGTTGATACGGGGCACGGTATGACTGAGGCTGAAATTGCCAAGGTATTCGAGCCTTTTTATACGACGCGAAAAGACAAGCATGCTTTCGGTTTGGGTCTACCCGTAGCGCTGCAGATTTTGAAACGCTGGGGGGGGGACATCCAGATTTCGAGTGTGCCAGACGAGGGCACGATCGTTCGCCTTTTGTTGCCACGGGCCAAGCATGTTGACGCATCGGAAACGGATTTTGCGGATGAGAACATTGATAATCGCACCTTGCTGGTTGTGGAAGATCACCACGAGCGTCGTCGGCTCATGGTCGATGCGCTGCGGCAAGATGGGTTTACGGTATTAGAGGCGGATAACGGTGATCAGGCCATTGATTTGTACCGTGCGAATAGTGGACATATCGCCTTGACGATACTCGATTGGATGATTCCGGGTATGGATGGTGCGGTAGTCCTACAGAAAATCCAGGATTTTGATCCGGATGCGCGTATTATTTTGATTTCCGGATTTTCGCGTGATTATGTGCGCAGCGAGATCAAGCGTGGGGCTTGGGCGTTTTTGCAGAAACCTTTTGCGGCAGATGATTTGCGAGCGGTTGTGCGGCGCACCCTGCCGGCCTTGCGACATTCGGTGCCGGTAGCGGTTGACGGCTGATAGATGGCATTGAAAGATGGGGTCTGGTATCACTCCGGCTCAATCGAGGTTGTTGCGTCTATCACGCTGTCGCACCTGATCAAGGGGCAGGTTCTTGCGTCGCATGTATTTCATCGTTCCGGGGATGTTCCAGATGGATATGTTTCCAACTGTGCCGATCCAGCAAGTTCGGGTAATAGCCCCTGACGGATGGGTGAATCAAGGATTTGCTGCGATAGAAGTAAATGGGGATTACGGGCAGTTTTTGCATCAAGATGTCTTCGGCCTGTTGAAATGCCGTCAGGCGCTGCATGGGATCGATGGTTGTTGCGGCGGTACGAATGAGCCGGTCATATTCCGGATGTGACCATCCGGTCCGGTTGTTTCCGCCATCGGTAACCCATAGGTTGAGAAAGGTTTCGGGGTCAAGATAATCCCCGATCCAGCCTGCGCGAGCGATATCGTACTGCCCCGACTGTGTGGCATCGAGATATACTTTCCAGTCCATATTGTTTAATTCGACGCGTATGCCAAGTTGCTGCCGCCACATTTGCTGAATGGCCTCGGCGATGCGAGCATGGGTGTCAGCGGTATTGTACAGGATCGTCAGTACGGGGAACCCTTGTCCGCCGGGAAAGCCTGCGTCGGCAAGTAATTGCCGTGCTTCATCCGGTGTTCCTTCCAGTTTTGCGGTGGTTGTGTAGTCGCCTGTGGCGGGGGGCGTAAAGTGGAAAGCCGGGGTTTCGCCTGCGCGTGTGATGACGCGCGTGATTTGCTCGCGATCAATCGTCAAGGCCAGCGCGCGGCGTATGTGGGGATTGTCGAGCGGGGGGCGTTTAGTGTTGAGCAGGTAGTAATAGGTTCCGAGATAGGGTTCGAGGGAAAGGATTTCCGGATGATTGCGCTGGTAGTAGGCAATTCGTTCGACGGGCACGGTGCCGGTGATGTGGAGTTGTCCGGCGCGGAAGGCGCGTTCTTCGATGGCATGATCCCCGATGGGGTAAAATACGATGGCGTTGAGTTTTACCTTGTCCCGGTCCCAGTAATGGGGATTACGAACCACCTTGATATGGCGATTGGGATACCACTGCGAGAGAGCAAAGGGTCCGTTGCCGACAAATGTTGCGGGGCGGGTCCAGCTTGTTCCGATCGCTGTCATGCCGCCATGTTGCTCGATGGTTGGCGGGTGGACGGGGAACCATGCCATGTGGGTGAGTTTGGTGAGAAAGTGCGGGATGGGGGTATGCAGGGTGATTTCGAGGATATTGGCGTCGAGAATGGCGATGCCGACGTCATCGAAGTCTTGTGCGAGCTGCCGGTGGAAATCTTCGGCGCCCTTGATGCAGTAGAGCATGTATGCATATGGAGCACCAAATTCTGGTGAAAGAATGCGTTGGAATGCATATTTGAAGTGTTCCGCGAGCAAGGGTTCTCCATTTGACCAGCGGGCATTCGGGCGGATATGGAAGCGATAGCGTGCGCCGTCATCAAGGACATCCCATCGTTCTGCCGTGGCGGGTACGATCTTCAGTGTGCCGGGTTCTTCTGTGACAAGTCCTTCGAAGACTGCGGATAGAATATTCTGTTCCGTAACACCAGTGGTGACTTGTGGATCGAGCTCGCGTGGTTCGGATGCATTTCCGAAGTGCAGAATACCTTGCCGGATGCCGTTATCGACCATGGTTTCGCGTGCCTGGCAGGCGAACAGGAACATGGTGGCTGTCAGCAAGGGGAGATATTTACCGGTGGTCCATATGCGCGTGATTCTTTTCATGTGTATATTCCTCATAGGAGATAAGCAATAATGATCTGTGCTCTGTTTGCAAGTCATTTTGTATGTCGAATGGTTTGCCCGGTATGCGACTTGCGTCTGGTCGGGTCATGCGAGATACTGGTTTCGTATAACTTGTGTGTTGCTACGTCTCGGGTTTATCGGTAAATTGGCACCTGTCGGTTGCCTGTTTGATGATATTCGTGCTTTATTGCGGTGGAGTATGGGAGACATATGGTGGACGATGTAGTGCCGAGCAATCAGGTGAAGTCTCACGTGTCGCATGAAGATTGTCGTCGCGAGCCGCGCATAGCCGTCCGCACCCCCATTCGTTTGACGGTTTTGTCGGCGCCGAATATTCCTGCGATAGAAGGTCGGTGCTATGACTGCTGGACGGATGATCTTTCCTGGCGTGGTGTACGTTTCCGGGTGCATACCCGTGTGCCTTTAGCCGCCATACTGAAGATGGATATTGAGCTGCTCGATCGCGGTGATGGGTCTTTCTTGCACATGGGTCGTGTGGCCTGGGAGCAGGAATTTGAAGAGGATGGCCTGATTTCACGTTGGCTGGGTGTTGAAATCACCGAGACAATCGGGGACGAGGATTGTATACGCCGTTGGCGGCAGTTGATTGGTGATCTCCAGTGTGTTGCGGCACTTGCGGATGTGTAACGATTGGCGTAAGGGTTGGCGGGGCTCTTTCCTATCGGCGCACGGTCTGGCCTGCTTTTCTGGCATGCGCTGACGATCTAAAACGCTGGCATTGTTGATGGTGGTGTTATACCTTTATTTTTTCGCGGCAACGCGAACCCACAGTATCGTGCTTAGGGAGGAACGTATGGATATCGGGAAACAGCTTATCGGGCGGTCATTACTGAAAATCACAGATTTGACGGATGGCGAGTTATTGTATTTGTTGCAGGTTGCCGATCTTTTGAAGGCGCAAAAAAGAACCGGTGAATGGCCGCAGCGGTTAGCGCGAAAGAACATAGCGTTAATTTTTGAGAAGATGTCGACGCGCACGCGGTGTGCTTGTGCGGTTGCCGCAGCGGACGAAGGTGGTTATACAGAGTTTCTTACAACGCATGACATACATCTGGGCAAAAAAGAGTCGGTTGCGGATACGGCACGTGTGCTGGGGCGGATGTTCGATGGTATTCTCTTTCGGGGTTACAAACAGGATACGGTCGAGTTGCTAGCGCGTCATGCAGGCGTGCCGGTTTGGAATGGATTGACGGATTCGCATCACCCGACACAGGCGCTGGCGGATTTGATGACCGTGCGCGAGCATTTTGGGAATTTGCGTGGTGTCAAACTGGTGTATGTGGGGGATGGGCGCAACAATGTGGCTACCTCCTTGATGTTGGCGTGCGCCAAGGCCGGCATGCATTTTGTAAACGGAACGCCGGAGTCGTTGTCTCCTGACGAGCGTCTGGTGCGCTGGTGCGAGGAGCGAGCCCAGTTTAATGGTGGCTCGGTCCGTGTTGTGCATGATCCGTCGGTTGCGGTGGCGGATGCGAATGTCGTGTACACGGATGTCTGGGTATCGATGGGAGAAGAGTCGCAGCAGGCAGATCGCTTGTCTCTCTTGCGGCCTTATCAAGTCAATGCCGATTTGATGGCACGCACGGGGCATTCGCATGACGGACAACTGATTTTCTTGCACTGTTTGCCGGCGTTCCATGATTCGAATACGGAGGTTACGCGAGATCTCGGGGCGCTTGAGGTGACCGATGATGTGTTTGAAGGGCCCTGTTCGCGGGTTTTTGAGCAGGCTGAGAACAAGATGCATACGATGAAGGCATTGTTTGTTGCCACGGCAGGGGCATGATGAACGGTTTCAGGTATTACATGTAGTGCAGGGGGGATCATATGGGGTCACTGGTGAATCTTGACTGGGAGACATTTCATGCGTTTTCTGCATCTGAGAAGGCGATTTACTTCGGGGATGGTCAGCGCGAAAAACATGTAATTTTGGCGCAGCAGTTCGGGCGGGCACGTTTGGATGCGCTGGGGGTGCTTGCCACGCGGATACGGCGTATCGCCAAAACACACGCGGGCAGTGATTTTCTGCAGAGCACGCTTTCGCACAAACGTGCGATGCTCTTTTTTACACAGCCCAGCACGCGTACTTTTTTGTCGTTTTGCGCGGCGTGTGAGATACTGGGGTTGAAAATGGGGGAGGTGCGTAATCCTTCAACTTCCAGTGAGTTCAAGGGGGAGACGCGCGACGATTCGGTGCGCACGTTCAGTTCGTATTTTGATTTGATCATCATGCGCAGCGAGATTGGGGGTCTAGCGGAGCGGGTGGCGTGGTTGCTTTCGCAATCCGAACGACCGGTTCCTGTGATTAATGCGGGATCCGGGAAAGACCAGCATCCCACGCAGGCACTACTGGATATTTACACGTTGCAGCGCAGTTTCGAGGAGCGGGGAGGGATCGATGGCAAGCGCATTGTATTTGCGGGGGATCTCAAGCGGGGGCGAACCGTGCGGTCGCTGTCGGTTTTGTTGACCCAGTATCGCGATGTTGAGCAGTGTTTTGTGGCGCCGGATGCCCTTCAGATCGGTGCTGATATCCAGGCTCTTTTGCGGGCGCGCGGTGTTCGGTTCCAGTTGTGTGATGATTTGAAGGCTCAATTGCCGGGAGCGGATGCCGTTTACATGACGCGTGTTCAGAATGAATGGGATGCGGCAGATGGCGCGTGCACGGTGTACGATGCCGCGCGCTATCGGATTGGTCTGGCCGAACTGGATATGATGAAGAGGGATGCTGCTATCTTGCATCCCTTGCCGCGTCGCGATGAGATCGCGACGGAAGTAGATGGTGATTCGCGGGCGGTGTATTGGCGTCAAATGCGTAATGGAATGTGGATCCGGGCGGCACTGATTGCCTCGCTTTTTGGGATTGATGAGCAAATCCAGACCTACGCGGGGGTGTAACTCTTGTTGATCCGCATGCATAGTTGCAGTAATCTGGCACGCGTTGTGTTGCTGGTGTGTTTGTGCGCAGGATTCGGTGCGGGGTGTGCTGGCACGGGTGGTAGACATCGGCATGCGGGTCCTTTCTT